>NZ_JACHKG010000020.1:0-124177 GCF_014203995.1 Paenibacillus sp. JGP012
AACCGTCGCTCGCATATGGACCCCCGCGCTTAGGGCTTCGAAGAAATCGCAGCATATGGTGCTGGGCTTGACAAAAATGTTCATAGCAACGATTCTGAGAAGCCTTATTTGGCTTCAAACTGGCACATAAAAATTGTAACGAATCGTAGTGACGCTATTTCAGGAAAACTACCCGTTTTAACCCTCATATAGGCCAAATTGAGGAGAATAGCGTCTCCTGGAATCGTTAGATTTTGAAAACCCTCTAAAAAGGGCAAATAAGCTTTGTAGGAATCGTTAGCGCTGCGGCAGAGGTCGATAGGGAGTTACTTCTCCAAGTATCTTCAAGCATCTCAAGCATCTCATGCATTTGCAAGTATCTTCATGTATCTTCGACCATCCTCAACCATCCTCAAGCTTATTTAAGCATCCTTACACGTTCTAACCTTCTGTATCCTGATGTAACTATATAAACGATACGGATTGCACCTTAAACGGTTGCAGACAGATGAAAATAACGGAAGCCGGGTTGCGGCATGCTCGCAGGAGCTTTATACTGTGAGCAATAAAGGCATCTTCCAGCCCGATGTTATGCAGAGCGGGGGGATGGAGATATGAAGTATAGACGTGCTACAACACCATCCTCCGGTACGATATGTATAACTGGCAGGGAGAGATTCGATGTACAGAAAGGCAGAATTCATATGGCACAATACCCGCAGTGGTCTTATTCGCAGTCGCGGGCCAATATGTTCGATGAGTGCCTGCGCAAATATTATTATCATTATTATGGTGCCCACAATGGCTGGAAAACAGAATCTGCTGACGAGATGCAGGTGCGTTTGTACCGTTTGAAGCAACTGAGCAACCTGTATCTAGTCTTTGGCGATTTGGCACACCGTATGTGTGAGTCGGCAGTACGAAGCAGGGAGGATGGCAAGCCGAAGCCGCGTGAAGCTTTTTTGGAGCAAACGATGCGTGATCTGCTGAACCAGGCGTATAAGGAGTCGATGGACCCCGAGCAGTGGCGCCTCAACCCGAAGAATCGTACAATGCTGTCCGAAATTTATTATGGGGATGATACGTTAAGCGACCGGGTCGCAACGATTAAGGAACGTGCCGGGGCGTGCACCCGCAACCTGTATCAGACGCTGACGTGGGAAGACCTGTCCCGTGCAAGCACCTCTATTCTTGAGATTGAAAAATGGGATACGATGCTGCTGCATGACACTCGCGTGTATGTGAAAATGGACTTGTTGTACAGGCGCAGCAACGGCAACATTGTCATAGTAGACTGGAAGACGGGCAAGGAGGATGATTTCTCCGACCAGTTAATGCTGTACGCTGCCTATGTGAGAGAACATTACCGGGTTCCGCTGGAGCAGATCGAGATTCGGGTGGAGTACCTGCTGACCGGCAAACATAAGGAGTTTACAGCAACGGAAGAGGACATACGCAAGGTGGAGGAGAACGTGGGGCGTTATATTGAGGAGATGCGCTCCTGTGTGGCCGATGAATATTACAACCGCCCGAAGGACATGTCCTATTTCACTCCGATGCCCTCACACCGGGCGTGTCGGGATTGCAATTTTCGAGAGGTATGCAGTGAACGGATCGTCTAGTACGAGAGGTATTCGCGGCAAGCCCGGAAAAATACAAGAGAGAGACAAACTTGAACGAAGGCATGGCGGATTGTATCTTGTATGGCGTGCAGTGACCTCTATCCATTATTATTTCTATCTTTATGCAAAAAAAGAAGCGCACCGCCCGGAGATATTCTCCTTCAGGCGCTGCGCTTCTATGCGTTCCACAGTCTGGACACGGTTGCATCTAGGTGGAACGGCCAGAAGAGCCTACTGAACGGCGGCGGCATTCTCCAGCGCCTGTCCCGCAGGAACATAGGCGTGCCCGAGATCACGGGCAACCGCCTCATACGTGATATGTCCATTCAGCGCATTCACTGCGCTGCGAATGGACGAACTGCCGCGAATCGCGGTGGCTGCACCGTGGTTCGCCAGCTGCAGCGCATAAGGCAAGGTGGCGTTGGTCAGCGCCACCGTGGACGTGCGCGGTACGGCGCCAGGCATGTTCGCCACCGCGTAATGCACGACACCATGTTTCACATAGGTAGGTTCATCGTGGGTGGTGATATGATCAATGGTCTCGACGATCCCGCCCTGATCAATCGCCACATCCACGATGACCGACCCCGGTGCCATGGTCTTCACCACCTGCTCGCTGACAAGCTTCGGCGCTTTGGCGCCCGGAATCAGCACCGCACAGATCAGCAGGTCCGCCCCGGCGACAGCGGACGCAATATTGGAAGGGCTGGATACAAGCGTCTGGATCTGGTTGCCAAAAATATCGTCCAGCTGGCGCAGACGCTGCAGATTCAGATCCAGAATCGTCACATCTGCCCCGAGGCCAATCGCAATTTTGGCAGCATTGGTACCTACCGTACCGCCGCCAATAATAACGACCTTGCCGCGGCTGACGCCAGGCACGCCGGATAACAGAATGCCTTTGCCGCCTTCTGTTTTCTCCAGCAGCTGCGCACCGATCTGCGCAGCCATGCGCCCCGCTACTTCGCTCATTGGTGTAAGCAGCGGGAGAGAGCCGCCGACTTCAAGCGTTTCATAGGCAATAGCGGTGACACGGTGATCGACCAGGGCCTGAGCAAGCGCAGGCTCTGCGGCCAGGTGCAGATAGGTGAACAGGATCAGACCTGGCCGGAAATAGCCGTATTCACTGGCAAGAGGCTCCTTGACCTTGAGAATCATATCGGCATCATGCCAGACTTGAGCGGCCTGTTCGACGATTAACGCACCAGCCTTTTCGTATTCCTGATCCATAAATCCGCTCCCCAGCCCTGCGCCTTGCTCCACAAGGACCTGATGCCCGGCTCGTACGAAATCAGCCGCCCCGGCAGGAGTCATCGCTACACGATTTTCATTGTTTTTGATTTCTTTGGGTAACCCGATTCTCATCGCCATGCACCTCGTCCATTTAATGGTTGTTAGCTTATACTACAAGTTTATGACTCCATGTCTCGTTTTGCACCTTACATAATGTCTAGCTTTTGAAATAATGACTCAACATATTGTCGAAAAAACCTGTTCAGGACATCTGTTCATGGATTATAATGTAAGAAAAAATGACACTAAGAGGGATCGACTTTGCGAAATGACCGTGTATTTACCGTCAGAGATATTCTGGAACGTCCGGTGTTCGGAAGAGCACGGCTTGCAGCAGGGCAAGAAGGTCTGGATCGTCAGGTGGGTTGGGTTCACGTTCTGGAAATTACCAATGTGTCTCCTTTTGTAAGCCCTCATGATCTTATTTTATCCACAGGGTTATGGCTTCAGTCGGAGGATGGACGCGAAGCCTATCTGATGCAGCTGATTCAACGTGAAGCGGCGGGCCTATGTGTGGAATTTGGAACGAGCATTGATGGCATCCCGGAAGCCTTGATCGAACTTGCCAACGAGCATCAGTTTCCACTGATCGTATTTGAGCAGCCGGTAAGGTTTGTGGAGATTACTCAGGATATTCACTCTTTACTTATTAACCACCAGCATCAGCTGTTGAAGAGCCTGGAGACTTATTCCCGTGAACTGCAGCAGCGCACCTTGCAAAGTACAGATATGTCAGCGGTGCTTGAACTGCTGCATATGTATGCATCCAAGCCAATTGTGTACATTTCGTCTATGGAGGCGGGCAGCTTTGTGCCCGGACTTGCCCCGGAGATGGAGCAGGCCATCTACAGCTGGTACAGCCAGGAGGTAGAGCAGCTTAATCTGAACGATTCGGCTACCGAGCTCTGGTTTCACATGGATGAGGAGCATGCACTGCTTTGTTATCCGGTTGTCTGTTTTGGTCAGGTATTCTCGGCGATCGGCATGGTGGTGCACCCTGCGACTGCTGTGGAATATCTGAAGCTTCTGCTGGATTATACAGCCAAAGCTGCGGCGGCACTGACGCTTCGTACTCAATTCCTTGAAGAGAAGATGGTGCGCAGTCAGAATGAACTGATACAGGATCTGATGAATGGTCATATTCAGCAGGAGGAGCAGGCTCGAACACGAATGGGGCTCCGGTTGCTGGTCAAGGGACAGTACTGGTTCGCGGGAGGTGTACTGGAGATTGAACATCGGATGAAGGGAACAGGACGGGAGCGAATGGAAGCGAATCATCAGGATATTCTGGTTCTGCTGCGTTCATTGCTGAAGAAAAATCATCTGACGAGCCTGCTCATGCTGAAAAATAACCAGATCTATCTCTGCTGCGCCAAGGAAGAGTCCCGAACCTCCTCGCGTCAGCAGCTAATGCAGGTGCTGGAAGGCATTACGCAGCATATCAAGCGTTTTGCGGGGACCAACTTGAAGCAAGTTGAAATTCATGCCGGTTTTGGCAGGCTGCGTAATCAATTGACTCCTCTAAAACACAGCCTTCAGGAGGCCTATCAGGTTATTGAAGTGGCGAGGTCGGTTAAACCGATGAAACATGTTCATTTCTATGATCGTATGGGTATATATCAAATGTTAAAAGCAATGCCGCCTTCCTTACTGCAATCCTTTGCAATGGACCATCTGGGAGTGCTTATGGAGCATGATCGGAACCATCAGTTGAGATTGGTCGAGACACTTCATGCTTATCTCTCGAATTTTGGAAGTAAACGAGATGCTGCTGCACAGCTGTTCGTTCATCGGCAGACCTTGTACAATCGGCTGGAAAAGCTGGAAGAACTGCTGGGGCCGGACTACATGCAGCAGGACAAACGATTGTGCCTGGAGATGGCCTTGCTTGCTAACGCCATGATTGAGGGCGGGGAAGGCCAGTCCTCTTAATTCGAGAAGCGTCCTCGGTAACGAATGGATTGGTTCGCAGAGGGAGCCAGAGATAACGAAGCGGGTGCTGCGAGACGATACGGAGACGTCATACGACCGGAGCGCCGCTGGGGTTCCGACTCTTGAACCGGGGTGGTGAGTGCGTGCTGATTGAGCCACGCCTCAAGCCGTTTGGGATCAATGTCAAGTTGTCTGCCCAAATAACAGATATCGAGATGTTTTTTCACACAAATCCGCCTTTCCTGAATGATCGGGCTGAGAGTAGAGGACGAAAAGGAAGCACGAAAGGGAAGCATGAAACCAATCGGTTAGCGTTGGTGTAGAGGCTTGCTCAGGGTGATCGGCGGTGTGTTCTATATGTGAAGAAGCGGCCAGGGTGTATTGGATGCGGTGTCTTAAATCTGATGTGAGCGCTTCTGTATCTTTTTTTCTATAAATTGGCTTTTATCAAGATTCTAACATTTCATATGCTTATGCGCGTCTCAATCTAGTCTCAAATATGAGAGATTAAAGATACTCGAAGTGCCAGAATCCAATATGGAGGAAATATATGGGACATGGTAGTGAAGCTCAAAAAGAAACATATGTCAGGGACGGCAAACGTTTCGTCGCGCGAACCAGAGAGCTGAAGATGCTGGAGCAGTGGTTTGAGCATGCCCAAGCGCCCATGACGATATTTTCAGTTACCGGAATGGGCGGGATTGGAAAATCATCCCTGCTTTCAGAAATGCTGTCCATGTCGAGGGAGCGGGGAGCTACAGCAATCTGGATGGATGGACGATCATGTGGCACAACACCGTCGATGTTTATGGATTACTTCTTGTCCACACTGGGGCTCGAGCTGGAATTGATGGGCAGAGAAGCTGCACATCCGCTCTCTCTGGTGAAAGAAACGTCGAAGAGGAAGCGGCTGGTAATCGCTGTTGATAATTACGAGGAGCTTGCGCTGCTCGAAAGCTGGTTTATGGAAGTGTTCATTGCGAAACTTCATCTAAGCGGGGTGCTCATCATACTGGCGTCCCGTCCTGAACTGGCGGCGACTTGGCGGACCCACCCGCGGCTGTATCAGCGGCTGGTGCAAATGCCGCTGCAGCACTTTACCGCGGATGAAATTACAGAGTATATTGCGATAGCTGGACGACTGAAGCCAAATGTGGCGGGAACGATTACAAGAATGACGGATGGACATCCGCTTGGACTGGCTCTTGCGGTCGAGGCAGCGGATCACGGCAGGAATCTGCCTTATGCAGAGTGGGCCGAGCTGTCTCATATGATCAGTGCCCGGCTGCTGCTGGAGCTGACCATCCCTCGTCTGCATCCGATGGTAGAGGTGTTAACCCTCCTGGAAGCAGCCAATCAGGAGCTGTTATCCGCCGTATTGGATATGGATGTGCAGCAAGAGGAATATCATATGCTGAGACGAATGTCCTTCATTCGTTCTGCACCGGATGGCCTGGCTCTCCACGATATGGCGAGAGTGCATCTGATGCGTGATTTTCGGCAGCGTGAGCCTCATCGCATGCAAGCTATGCGAATTCGAATAGCTGAGCTGCTGAAGCCGCTCCATGAACAAGCGGGCCCCCATGAGCGGCGGCAAATTGCGCGAAAGATGCTGATGCTCTGTCAGGAGTCAATGCTTCAGTTCCGCAAGTATGCCGATGTATCGAACGATTCGTTGTTCTCCCCGCTTGAGCCGATGGATAGAGCTGACCTGCCTTCGCTGCACAAGCTGATGGAACAATGGAGTGAATACAGCGTTGAACCTTGGCAAGCTGTGAACTACGGTCCCTTTCTGGATGAATTGGCGCAGCGTTATCCGGACGGCATTGTACTGAAGCGGGATAAGCGAGGCGAGGTCATTGCGATGTTTATTACCGTGCTCGTGCACCGGGAGACCAGCGAATTGCTTTTAACCTATTTTCCGAACGAAATGAATGAATGCTTTGACCCGGAAGAGCTGGTCCAGGACCCGGATGAGAGCGATACCCATTTTGCGGTGCTGGCTGCCGCGAGAAATGATGTCCCAGGGTATACCCGAGAGGAACTGGTCGGATATATGATACTGGACCGTTTGTCGCTGCTGGGAGATGGGGCAAGAGCGATATTGGTTGCGACCAATCCACATCTGAAGCTGTTTCTAAGAAGTATTGGCTTTCAGATGAGGGAAACTACTACGCGTGCATGTGATCATTATGAGAATCGGGCAGATGTGCTTGAGCTGGATCTTCGCAGCGGGCAGTTCGGTGCCTGGGTGATGTCACTCCTGCATCCGGGTTTGCCGGTTAATCCATCACAGGCAGGGAAGCAAGCATCAGGTCATCATATGAATATGTGGTCTGAACAGGAGGTTCGCAAAATGCTTGGTCAGCTGCACTCTCCGGGCGAGCTGCAGAAGTATGCTGACAAGCTTGCTGGTGTAAAGGGTGGCATTCAGGTGCAGCTATATGTGCTGGACCTGCTGGAAGGCAGAATACATGGCGTATCCCCGCAGGATCAGAAGCTGCTGCATGCCGCATACTGGACTCATGCTGGCAATCCAACTGCCGCAGCACAGGTTTGTTCTATGAGCCGGGCCACCTTCTATCGTCATCTCGGAAAGGCCTTGAGTCGCTTGGCGAGAATATTGTAAAGGAACATGTGCGTATAACAGAGGCGGAGCTCAGTCAGCAACATAGTGAAACCGCGAAAGTTTCGAAAGACAACATTTTTAAACAAGGCAATCCAAAACACAACATTCCGAAACGCAGCAACCGAAACGCAAAAATCCGCAGGTTGACGGCAGACGCCCGTTCCTGCGGATTTTTGCTTTCGTTATCGTCATACATTTTGTAATCCAAGCCGCTTCATTCGGTTATACAGTGTGGCCCTGGAGATACCCAGCTGTTTGGCGAGGGTTCGCTTGTTTCCGCGAGTGGATTCCAGATATTGGAGCAGGAGCTGTGCCTCATATGCATCTAACTGCTGCTGATAAGAAGCAGTGGGGGGATGAGCAGAGGTTGCTTCACTCCGGGTTTCATTTTCCCGCTTCATCGAAATGTGGATGGGCATGCTCTCTTGATGAGGTATGCCCGCGGCAGAAGTAAGTGAATCTGGCAAGTATTCGGGTTTCACCTCTCCATCCATCGTTAGAATCGTTAAACGTTCGATGACGTTGCGCAGCTCGCGCACGTTACCGGGCCAGTCGTACTGGAACAGCAGCTTGAAAACTTCGGGTGGAATTACTTCAATATGCCGATTATAGAGCAGTGAGAACTCTTGCAAAAAGGTTTGGGTTAACTCATAGATGTCCTCTTTGCGCAATCGGAGCGGCGGGATGATGAGATTGATGACATTCAGCCGATAATACAGATCCTCCCGGAATTGATTGCGGGCAATCATGGCGGGAAGGTCCTGATTGGTCGCAGCGATAATCCGGCAGTTGGCCTGTTTGGTGCGGGTTCCTCCAACCGGGAAATAACTCCGCTCCTGTAAAACACGAAGCAGTTTTACCTGGAGCTCGGAAGGCATCTCCCCAATCTCGTCGAGGAAAAGGGTTCCGCCATCTGCCAGCTCGATCTTGCCTTTTTTTCCCTTGGGATCAGCACCGGAGAAGGCACCTTTCTCGTAACCAAACAGCTCGCTTTCAAACAAGGAGGCAGGAATAGCCCCGCAATTAATAGCGATAAAAGGAGCGGTCTGCGGCTCGCGCAGATCATGTATCGCTTTGGCGAACAGCTCCTTGCCTGTACCGCTTTCGCCAAGAATGAGCACGGTGGCAGGAGTAGTGCTGATTTTGCGAATCGTTTCCTGACATTGACGGATAATCGGACTGCTGCCCTTGATCCGGGCAAACGGGTCAGTCTCGGGACGAAGCCGTGCCACGGCTTTTTCCAGATGCTGAACCTTGGAGGTCATGTGCAGCAATTCCTGATGCAGACGAATTTCAGTAGTAATGTCAACCTCTGCCGCTACGGCGCCGACGATGCGCCCATCCAGTCTGACCGGGCGTGCGTTAATGAGAGCGAACAGATCGGGTCTGGGCTGGTGCTGCTTGCGGTAGACTGTTTCGCCAGTGTATAACGTTTTGAGAGATTGAAGTCGTTCTGGCGGGAAAAAGTTGGCGGCAGGCTGACCGATAATATCGGTTTTGCTGATTGAGAAAATATGTTCAGCGCCGGATGTCCAGTAGGCCACCTTGGCTTCTTCATTAATCAAAGACAGCGCAGAGCCAGCGGTTTCCAGCGTAGTTTCGAGATAAGCTTCCATCAGGCGATGGGCCTGATGCATCGCCTTCATGATATCGGATGCGGAGAGATAACCGCTCCATTCGTCACGATCATTTTTGACGATCAGAAAAGGACTCTGGATAAACATCGGAATGACTTGCGCAAGCTCCAGAGTTGGCGGGATCACAGGCACGGTTAACATGCAGTGATGCGGCAAGCTGCGAGACGATGAGGCAGATGTATTGCACGATATGGTAGGTGAGCCATCCTCGAGTAGAGGGTCCGGCTGGTCAAAGGATGCAGGATAAAGATAAGCCTTACCCGCCGCAGAGCGAATAAATACAGGTCGATCCGACGTTGTGTCGGGATCGGGATGTACGGGCAGATGAGGGAGTGCGCTAACGGGAAAATCATCGCAGATCAGCATGTCTGTTCGCGTCAGCTCTTTCAGCGTAGGAAGTAAATGTCTCATCAGGATCACCTCGATTACAACATTCAAATTAGAAAAATAGATTAGAAAAATGAAGTTATCATTATTATATCGTTTGCATAGAGGTGTGTATATATTTTTTGACATCGTTTGTTCGGATGAAGTTGGTGGGAATAATGGATTGTAAAAAATACTTTTTGTATGCGTTATCAAAATAGAGACATTCAGAAAATTGTTGATATTACTGCAAAAATTAACTTTATATAGAAGTTTGGAGGTTTGCGAATGTTAATTTATATTACATAAAATAAGTGTGAAAACGGGGCTGAAAGGATAGCTGGGGAACAGGTTAGAACATCAAGCGAAGGTGGAAATTTAACGAAAAGTTTAAATGTTGTCTAATTTTTTGAACATAAAATTCAATGAATCTTGATTTTTAGACATTGAGTAAGATGAAAAAACCATGCGATCCGATATGGATGAAGGAAGGCATGGTATAGGTTTATATTGTGAAGGCATGGTTTTGGTCGATGTTGTAGAAGGCGTGGTATGGGTCGATGTTGTGAAAGGCATGGCGTTGTTTGGAGCGCTCTTGTGTACGACATGTTATGGCTAGGACGAATGCTGTGGAAGACAGGGTGCAGATCGGATCGGTACACGGTTAACGAAACATGTTTTTGAGCACCATCCAGAGGTTGGCCGGTTTTTCAGCCAGACGACGGGTGTAATATGGATACCACATCGTTCCGTACGGTACATAACAGCGGATGCGATAACCCTCCTGTGCCAGGCGCTCCTGTTCGCTCATTCGCAGGCCGTATAACATCTGGAATTCGAAAGCATCGGGGGAGATGTCCCGATCCTTGGCGTACTGTTTCGTCCAGTTGATGATGTGATCATCATGTGAGGCAACAGCGGTGTACACGCCTTGATCAAGATGATGACGAATCATCGTTTTGAACTGATGCATCACTTCGGCTGTACTCTGATACGCAACAGTGGCAGGCTCTTTGTAGGCCCCTTTGACAAGGCGCAGCCGAATGCCCTCTCGAATCATGTCACGTGTATCCTCTTCCGTTCGATGCAAATAAGCCTGTAATACAGTACCTGTATTATCCAACCCTTCTGCATGAAGTCTTCGTACCAAGTCGAGTGTGGCTTGTGTGAATGGACTATCCTCCATATCAATGCGTACGAACAGATCATGCTGCTTCGCTTTGGAGGCAACGGTTCGAATGTTCTGATAACCGGCTTCGGGGTCGAGTGCCAGCCCCATCTGGGTCGGCTTCAGTGAAACGTTGGAGTCGGCTCCGCTGTGTGCTATGCCCTCAACCAGCTTTACATACTCATCTCTGTAAAGGGCCGCCTCGTTCAGATGAGTGATGCCCTCTCCCAGATGATCGAGTGTCGCCATAATACCTTTGCTGTTTAATGTGCGTATTTCCTCAAGCGCCTCTTCCAGCGTGCTGCCAGCGATAAATTTGCCTGCGAGCTTTTTACCGTATTTAAGGGACAGGCTTTCTACTGCTTTATTGCCAGCCACGGTTAACAACGTTTTGCGGTATAGTTCCGTTCCGACACTCATCGTGCTTCCTCCTTAATAATTCATGATTGTGTATTTGATATATCTAGCAAAAAACGTGCCAAAAGCTGCTGTATGCGATTGCTGATGCCCTAATTATTTTTATGAAAATTTTTATCTCCGCTAATCCAAAAAATATTTCATTCTCAAGCGGAGTTGGCACGCTTCTTGCTTCATATATTTGAATGAGACGTAAGTGCTGCATGAATCCGAGCAGCCCACATCCTGAAGGAGGAATCATTGATGAACATTCCATTTGTTAACGAACCTTTTACAGCTTTTGCGGTGCAGGAGAACCGGGAAGCCTTTGAGGACGCACTCCGCAGGGTGCAATCCGAGCTTGGACGGGAATATCCGATCATCATTGGTGGTCAAAAAATAACCGGCAGCCGTACGTTACATTCCGTTAACCCGGCTGCGAAGGAGCAAGTGATTGGAACAGTTCACCAAGCCAATCGGGAGCTGGCCGAGAAGGCCATCCAGACAGCGGCAGAAACGTTCCAAACCTGGAAGCACACGGACCCGAACGAGCGGGCCCGTTATCTGTACAAAGCGGCAGCTCTTATGCGCCGCCGCAAGCATGAATTCTCCGCCTGGATGGTCTATGAGGCGGGTAAGACCTGGCCTGAGGCAGATGCAGATACCGCTGAAGCAATCGATTTTATGGAATTTTATGCTCGGGAAATGCAGCGTCTCAGTGAACCTCAGCCGCTCGTACGGATCGCGGGGGAAGATAATGAGCTGACATATATTCCGCTCGGTGTAGGTATCGTAATTCCGCCGTGGAATTTCCCGCTGGCGATTATGGCAGGCATGACCTCGGCTGCATTGGTGTCAGGCAACACGGTAGTTCTAAAACCGGCGAGCACTACACCAGTCATTGCGGCAAAATTTATGGAACTGCTTGCAGAAGTAGGGCTGCCGGACGGCGTGGTGAATTTCTTGCCGGGACCAGGAAGTGATGTTGGGGATTACCTCGTAGATCATGCACTAACACGTTTTATCAGCTTCACGGGTTCACGGGATGTTGGCCTGCGAATCAATGAACGCGCTGCAAAAACAGCTCCGGGGCAAAAATGGATCAAACGTGTGATCGCCGAGATGGGCGGCAAAGATTCCATCGTTGTGGACAATGACAGTGATCTGGACCTGGCAGCCGAATCCATTACAGCATCAGCCTTCGGTTTCTCGGGCCAAAAATGTTCTGCGTGTTCCCGTGCCATTATTCATAAGGATGTATATGATGAAGTATTACAAAAGGTGATTGAGCGTACGCAAAAGCTGACGGTAGGCAGTCCGCTTGAAATGCACAGTTACATGGGGCCCGTCATTGACGATAAAGCCTATGCGAAGATCACTGAATATATTGAAATCGGCAAGCAGGAAGGTCGTCTGGTTCATGGTGGAGGTACAGGAGATCCCCAAGGTTACTTCGTCGAACCTACGATTATTGCGGATGTGGACCCATTGGCCCGGATCGCTCAGGAGGAGATTTTTGGCCCGGTGCTGGCTTTTATCAAGGCCGATTCATTCCAGGAGGCGCTGGAGATTGCCAACAATACCGATTATGGCTTAACCGGGGCAGTTATCTCGCGTAATCGGGCACATCTGGAGCAGGCGAGACGTGAATATTTCGCAGGCAATCTGTACTTCAACCGCAAGTGTACAGGGGCTTTGGTAGGCACACATCCGTTCGGCGGGTTTAACATGTCGGGCACGGATTCCAAAGCAGGCGGCAGAGACTACCTGCTGTTATTTACACAGGCGAAGCTGGTGTCGGAAAAATATTGACCAAGAGGATGTGGAAGGTTAATCTGTCCTCAGAGCGTTCTCTTTAAACTTTAATTTATTTCGCGTTCCAGTCAATCGTGTCCAGCGCGACAGAAGGAGGACAACGGATGTTAGGTGTTCAGTTGGTACAGGAGCAGCGGCTCCGGCTGTCCATCACGCCGGAGATCAAGCAGTCCTTGCATGTGCTGACCTTGTCGGGTCAGGAGCTGATTCGTTATTTGCAGGATGCCGCGGCGGAAAATCCACTGCTCGAGCTGCAGGAAATACCATTTTCTCCGTACAGGTCAGCCAGAGGAAACGAGCAATTATGGCATGGTGCATATGATCCTTTGCTCCAAGCCAGAAGTGCAGAGCCTACACTAGAGCAGGTGCTGGCTTCCCAGATTCGCATCGTGATCGCCCCGGAAGAACAGAAAAGAGCTGCTGTCTATTTGGCCGGATGCCTGAATGGCAACGGATATCTGAAGATCGAGCTGACCGAGGTGCAGTCTGATCTGGGGATGTCCATGAATGAGGTCACTGCCGGCTTGAAGCTGCTGCAATCCCTTGAGCCTGCTGGCGTGGGTGCACGGAATTTGCAAGAGTGTTTGCTGCTGCAGATTCAGCGTGATGCTTCGGCTGTACCGCATGCGGCGCAGATGGTACAGGCGGGGCTGGAAGCGCTTGTCCCTTTTCACCCGGGACGAATGGCAGGCAGGCTTGGCATAACCGCGCAAGCAGCACAACGGGCATATGACTATATCACCCAATTAGACCCGAAGCCATGCCGCTCGATCGGCAGCGATGAATCTCCGCATTATGTTGTTCCTGATGCGGCTGTGGAGCTGGTGAACGGCGAGACGGTACTCAGCTTGTATACAGCAGGTAACCTGCGGTTATCCATGAATGAAGCCTGCAGCAGCTGGATCAGGGAGGCATCTCCCGGTGAACGCTGGGTGCATCGGGCAGCTGAGGCAAGGGCGATCCTGCGCAGTGTGCAATTGAGACGAAGAACGCTGCTTCGTGTTATTACAGCAGTGATGGATGAACAGAAGCGTTTTCTGAGCGAGGGGCCTGATGCACTCGTGCCGCTGAATCTGGCGGTCATTGCGGGAAGAATTGACATGCATGAATCTACGGTGAGTCGTGCTGTGAATGGCAAAACCATACGAACCCCGCACGGGATGTATACCTTGAAAGCTTTTTTCGATACGGGTGTGAAAACCTTGTCCGGTCATGAGACCTCCTCATCGGCTGTGAAACGGCGGCTTAAGGAAATTATCCGTTCCGAATCGGTGAGAAGGCCCTACTCTGACAGTCAGCTCGCTGCTGTTTTGGCTGAAGAAGGCATTGTGATCTCCCGAAGAACGGTTGCGAAATACAGAGACGAGCTACGTATTCTGCCATCTCTGGAACGGAAACGCTGGGTCTGAGCAAGAGAGTAAATGAGCAGCAGATGTGCACAGTGTCTCTGAAATGACAATGCAGATACCTGAAAAATCCCTGTTATCCGAACGAACGGACAACAGGGATTTTTAGTGTTTTTGTCGGCAGAATAATCTTACAACCGCTCCATATTGCGCAGGAAATGCTCTCCGGCAATACCCGGTGTTGTCATCTGCTCGGGATGTAAAATTTCTTCCAATTCTTCCGGTGTCAGCAAACCACGCTCAAGAATGATCTCCTGCAAGGTCATGCCGGTCTTCAGTGCTTCCTTGACAATGGAGGCAGCTACATTATAACCGAGGTGCGGATTCAATGCGGTTACAACACTGAAGCTCTGCTTCATAATTAACTCGCAGCGCTCCCGATTGGCTTCCATTTCTTCCACCGCATATCGGGTAAATACGTCAATGCCGTTATTCATAATTTTCAGAGATTGCAGCAGGTTAAAGGCAATTACTGGCCCCATAACGTTCAGCTCGAATTGTCCTGCTTCACAAGCCATACAGATGGTGTGATCATTACCCATCACCTGGAAGGACACCTGATTGATCACTTCGGCCATCACCGGATTGACCTTGCCTGGCATAATGGAAGAGCCCGGCTGACGAGGTGGCAAACGCAGCTCGTTAAGTCCCGCACGAGGTCCTGAAGCCATCAATCGAATGTCATTACAGATTTTGGACAAGCTGACTGCACATACTTTCAAAGCAGCTGACAGTTCCAGATAAGCATCGGTGTTCTGGGTAGCGTCTACCAGATCATCTGCGGTCTTGAGCGGGAGACCGGTCACTTCGGACAGATACTCGGTAACCTTTACGATATACTCCGGCTTTGCATTGAGCCCTGTACCTACAGCCGTTGCACCCATATTGATGGAGAGCATACGTTTGTTAGCATATTCAAGACGTTCAATATCCCGTCCGATTACGCGGGCATAAGCCCCGAATTCTTGACCAAGACGGATCGGCACGGCATCCTGAAGATGGGTGCGTCCCACTTTGACAACATCGTTGAACTCGATTTCCTTTTGGTGGAAGGCGTCCTGCAGCCTTTTCATCGTACCAAGAAGTGTCTCCGAGAGACGGTAGGCTGCAATGCGCAGGGCTGTTGGCACAACATCATTCGTAGACTGAGACATGTTCACGTGATTGTTTGGATTGCAGTGGAAGTAATCTCCCTTGTTTTTGGTTAACAGTTCAAGTCCGCGGTTGGCCAAAATTTCGTTCATATTCATATTCATGGAGGTGCCAGCACCACCCTGAATGGAGTCTACAATAAAATGATCCAGATGATGGCCCTTCATCATTTCATCCGCCGCCATAATAATGACTTCACCGATTTTGTTAGGCAGCATTTTCAGCTCCATGTTCGCCATAGCCGCCGCCTTTTTAACAGCAGCCAGCGCTGTAATCAGTTCGCGGTGAACCGGAACGCCGGTAATCGGGAAGTTCTCTACAGCCCGCACCGTCTGAATTCCATAGTACGCGTAAGCCGGGATTTCTTTTTCACCGATAAAATCTTTCTCCGTCCGAGTGGACATAGTAGACATCTCGTTCGCCTCCAGTGGCATCATAGAAATAGTTCGTCTCCAGCACTGCTGAAGCGCACTCAGTATATCATTTAAGCAAAATAGATGCCAAGCTAAATGATTCTTTCGGTTTAACCGATAATAATTTAAATTGGGGAATTCAAAATTCATATCAATAATAATGAGCAGCAGGGGAGTTGTACCCAAGCTTGTCTTATCATTATGAGCTATATGGTATGAAAGTCATGCATGAATAGGGGGAAAGGGCGAAATAGAGCGTTTTCAGTGATATATGTCACAAGAAAATTAGTGCATGATTGGTAAAATAGGAAAAAAGGACTACGGGGTGTGAAAATGAAGTGGAATTTGGGAGCGAAGACAGTTGCAGGTTTAATACTTATTTCAATTATTACATATGGGACAAGCGGCTTTTTTATCTTTTTTGTTAAGGATTGGGTTTCATTAGATATCCCAAGCTGGTTGTATATCACCATTATTTTAGTGATGGGTGTGTGCTGGAACGGCATCCTTGGATGGATAGCCTCGCGTTATCTGACTCGTCCCATTGTGAAGCTGTCTCAAGTGGCGCAGCAGGTATCTTCTGGTGACCTGACGGCTGAAGTTCCTGCAAGGCGTGCACAGGATGAGCTTACTGTATTATATGATGCTTTTCGCATAATGGTTTCTAACCTTCGTGGAATTGTGAATGATATCTCGGATAGCACAAGAACGACATCGCAGAATGCCCAGTCTCTCAGTGAGGCGATCACACAGGCTGCCGAGCAGATCGAGATGATGTCAGATGCCGTTGAACACATCGCTACAGGGGTTGAGGAACAGAAGCAAACGTCGCAGCAATCCCTCACGACCGCAGATGAAATGCTGCATGATTTCCAGCGGATGCAGAAGCAATCTTTGGGCATGACGGACTTGTCCGGTCAGATGGAGCAATCGGTGGAGCAGACCAAACAGACTTTTTCCTCACTGATGAAGGGCATGGACGAGCTTGCAGCATCTCACAATCGCTCCCGCGATATCATGCTGCTGCTGGAGAAGGAAGCGTCTGATATTGAAGTGATTACACAGTCCGTTAAAAATATTGCGGAAGAGACAGGACTTCTTGCCTTGAACGCTTCTATAGAAGCAGCACGGGCAGGAGAAGAGGGAGCAGGCTTTGCCGTTGTGGCCCAGCAGATTCGCAAGCTTGCTGACGAAAGTAAAGATTCCGTACATCGCATCAATGAGCTGATCAGCCGTGTGCAGCAGCGAATTCGGGAGACGGCACAGCTGAGTCATGAACAGCATGGTCTGGTGGTCAACGAATCAGAGCGCACGGTAACCGTGGATCAAACACTGCATGTGCTGACAGGTGCAGTTGAAGTCTTTATGCAGGGTGCACATGAGATTGGGTCCAAAATAGCAGAGCAGACGGGCCGTGTTGAGCTGACTCATGGTCATGTGAAACAAATTCAGGGAAAAGCGGGTTCATTCTCGGATGAAGCCAGACGAATTATGGATGCGGCTCATGAAGAGACTGCGATCATGCAAGAGATTTCTTCCTCGGCAGAGGAGTTAAGGCAGTTGACGGATCGACTGCTTGAAAAAACAAAAGCATTTCGGATGCAGCCTTGAGCTGTTTCCGAAATGCTTTTTCTTTTTTTGAATAGAATGAAAATTAGCTTATTATGGTTAAAGCCGAACGTTTTTTCGTGGAAATAAGGATTTGTAAAGTTTTTTTAAGAAAGATTAACAAAATTGCAACGCGCGGGCGATAAATGAAGATATAATAGGATTATCACGACAAAGAAGGAGCCCGGTATATTGAAAACTTGGACAGGTATCCTGCTGATGATTATTTTGGCGGTAGCTACACTTTCAGTAACCTCAACTGCCAAAACGACCAAAGAGTCGCAACAACAGCTTACTATAGATGATTCCTCAAGCCAGGCCGTAACGGTCGAAGCTTCTTATATAGATGGAATGAAAGATAATACAAACAACAATCAAGAATCGATGCCAGTTAAGGCAGATGATGTATCTGTTGCACCAGAGAATGAGCATGTGCTCGTGTACCCTATGAATGTGGAGGGCTCGGGTTATATATATAACGGTCTTGTAGTAGAAGCCAATGGAACGAAACGTGAGTTCAGTGACTGGAGATCAGAAGGAGGAACTTACAAACCTGAAGTACATGAGCTGGATTTGAATAGAGATGGCAAAAAAGAGATTGTTGTGCTGTACTCGGAAGGACATGGTACGGGCATTTATTTGGGGCGGGTGCATATTCTTGACCCTGATTCGCTGGAAGAGATGAAGTTGCAATCCCTGGATGGCATTGTGAAAGAGCATGTCGATTCCAAAGTTGAAACAGCTTCGGACAAAATCAAGATTGAAGTCGCCGTGGACGGTGTTCCTGCTGAAACCTCAACTCTCGATAAAGCGGCTGGTGACGGTCCCTATCATGATCAGTTGCAGTTCGGGCGTGTCACTTATTACAGTGTGGAGAATGGCAAACTTGTTGCGTCTGCCTCGGGTGCATATGGCGAAGGTTTGTATGCTGGTGATTTGACGTTTGCTTACACTTATCAGGATGGGGAATGGAAGGCAGCTGATCTGAAATATAGTATGGAAGTATATGAAGAGGAGTTTTACGAGTCTTTTGACTAGATGACATGTGAATCCTTTGCTGCAGCATGGGTCATAGCTACGAATACCTAACAACATACGCGTTTGTCTTGTTGACATACGACTATTGAATGAGGCTGAAAAAAAAGCAGGAACCGCAGCCTCATTTTGTGCTGCCTTGCAATAATAAAGTTTTGATAAAATTCAGAAAACACATTGACATTGCCGCTTTAGTCGTTTAAATGTATAAAGGACAACTCATTTTAAACGTCTGGGAGGGAATTTGATGAAGAAAAGGGTCGTACTTGGTTTGATGGTGGGCACGTTGACGCTTGGAATTGGTACAGGTGCATTGGCTGCTACGGGGCTGGAGCAGATCAAAGCGTATTTGAATAGCAAAATTACGTTGAAGCTGAATGGTGAGACCGTGACAGCGAAGGATGCTAACGGCAAAACCGTATTGCCGATCACGTATAACGGAACAACGTATTTGCCAGTTCGTGCGGTTGGTACACTGCTTGGAACTGAAATCTCATATGATGGTGCTACTTCATCCGTTCTGATCGGTGGAACAAATGGGTCAACGCCAGTAACTAACAATAAATCAACATTAAGCTCGCTCGGAACATCAGTGCTCGGATCTACCGCTTGGCATACCAAAGATCCTGCGGAAACATCATACAAAGGCAAGGATTACAAAGACGTGTATCTGCATAATGATCCTTCGAAACAAGGAAAGGATATTCAGATCAACACGGGCAAAAAGTATTCATCCCTGCATCTGGAGCTGGCAGTTCTGAAAGGAAATCAGGAGATTCAAATCTATGATCAGGATCTCGCAGTTCTTAAAAAGCTGAGCATTACGCCAGAGGACGGCATGGTAAGTTTGGACGTGGATGTTAAAGGCACAGAGGCTGTCTATGTCGAGATCGTATCCGAAGATCCGGGTTCAGCTCTGTTTGTACCGCTCACAACATCTTATCTGACGAAGTAAAATAGAACATTTATATGGGTTCACCAACGAAGGTGACTTAATAAAAAAACGATTATTCACGATGTATTCTCCGCTTTCTATTCAGAGATGCATCATCGTGATAATCGTTTTTATTTTTGCTGTAAATCAGAATGATGGGAGTACTATTTGTCACTCTTAACGAAGCATCGTATCCAGCGGTTTCAGATTGGCTTCGATCTCTGCGCGGCGTCCTTCAAGGAAAGGAGGCAGGGCCAATGATTCTCCGAGCGTGGCAAAGTCCTCATCGGTATCAAATCCCGGTCCATCTGTAGCAAGCTCGAACAAGATGCCGTTAGCTTCCCGGAAATACAAGGAACGGAAGTAGAAGCGATCTACAAAACCGGAGCTTGGGAATTGGAACTGATGCACCCGGTCTACCCATTGTCTCAATTCCTCTTCATTATCTACACGGAATGCCACATGGTGCACACTGCCGCGTCCAGGGCGTTCCTGCTCCAGATCGTTGCGTTCTTCCAGGTGAACCTCGGAACCGCTGCCGCCTTCGCCGGATTCAAATACAAGCACATCGGGTTGACCCGGTGTAAAGGCTGGATAGCTTCCTTTCGCTCTGAAGCCAAGCAGGTCCGTGAGAACAGGTGCAGTGAGTGAAGCGTCTCGTACCGTCAGATGGATAGGACCTAATCCCACAATGCCGTATTCCGCTGGAACAGGGCTTTGATCCCATGGCTTGCCGCCAGCAACGCCCGAATTATGCTCATCGGAAACGAGAATCAGCCGCATGCCTTCGAAGTCTGTGAAAGCCAGTGTTGCACGTCCTCCACGTTCTACAATCTCGCCATGAGGTACTTCATATTCGTCAAAGCGCTGCACCCAATACTTGAGGGCGGCATCGTTTGGCACACGAAGGGAAGTTGCCGAGATGCTGTTCACGCCTTCGCGTGTACGGCCAGCCATCGGAATTTCGAAGAAGGTCAGCTCCGTACCCGGATTGCCTTTCTCGTCGCCATAGAACAGGTGATATACGGACACGTCATCCTGATTCACCGTTTTTTTGATCAGGCGCATACCCATAACGTCAGTATAGAAGCGGTAGTTCTGATCGGCATGTGCGGTAAGTGCGGATACGTGGTGAAGTCCTTTGATTAACATAATAGATTCCTCCTGAAAATTATAATATAGGGTAAAGCTGCAGCACGGCTTGATATGAATAACGTCTTTGTTTAAGATTCAGATCATTTTGCTCTCACGATGACCATGAAAACATTGTTATTATTAAAGTAACTAACTTTTAGTTCGTTTTGTTTCTGTTTTTATCTTAACATAAAGATATTTAAAATACAATGCTTAATTTAAAATGAAACTGGACAGCTGTATCGTTCGGTGGCAAAATGAGAAAAGTTACCATCTTAGTGGTGAGATGACACATTTCTGTGAACCTGGTCCAAAGGGGAGAAGTAAGGCATGGCTTATGCACCTTGGCTTGATCCGTATGATGCAGCGCCTTTTATGGCATTCTCGACTTCACATATAATATCTATGATCATTATCGCTCTACTTGTGCTGCTGTTATTCCTGTTCCGTCATTCGCTTCGCAAGCTGTCAGAACGGTCGAGCCGGTTGCTGCGTGTAGGACTGGCAAGTATGATGATTGGCAGTGAGATCGTGCTGCAGCTCTGGTATGTGTATGGGGGCGTATGGAGTCTACAGACCTCACTCCCATTAGAGCTGTGCAGCCTGACATTGCTGTTATCAGCATTATTATTATTAACACGTACACGGTGGCTGTATTCTGCCTTGCTTTTCGCAGGCATTGCAGGAGCTTTGATGGCCATTGTCACACCGAATCTGGGATATGCTTATGCTCATTTCCGCTTCATTCAATTTTTTACCGCACATGCGATGATTATTCTAGCTCTGCTGTATATGACGTGGGTGGAGCAGTTCCGGCCAGGATGGCGATCCGTGGCAGGCTCTATGATTTTTGTGAATATAGCAGCCTTGGTGGTGTATGCTGCCGATGTGCTGCTAGGTGCAAATTATATGTTTCTGCGACATAAACCGAATACCCCATCTGTGATCGATATGCTTGGACCTTACCCGGTCTACATTCTTGGCGAAGAGATATTGGCTCTTGTGTTATTTACAATGTTATATCTAGTGCTTTTTGTTATTCCTGATTGTCTGAAACGGTATAACAACAGAAGAAAGACGAAGGCTCATCAGGTTCAATCCAAACTGTAATGTTGGTGTACGAGCTTTGAAATAGATTAACCCGCAGACGTTCTGGTTAGCCAGAGCTTTTGCGGGTTATTTTTACGTTTATGGATTAGAAGACGGGAATCTATTGAATGACCTACCCGCGCAGAAGAGATTCTGCACCATCCACGTAGATTCGTGTGCCTGTCACATGAGATGCTTCATCTGAAGCAAGGAACAATACAAGATTCGCCACTTGCTCCGATGTACCTGGCTCACCCTTGAGTGGGTGCTCATGACCTTCAGGAAACTCCACTGGAATCTGCACATCCTTCAGATCATCCGATGGATACGTATTATCACCAATATTGGTATCAATCGCGCCAGGACAGACTGCATTGACACGAATTTTGTAACGGGCCAGCTCCAGTGCTGCCATTTTGGTAAAAGCGGTCTGGCCAGCCTTGCTGGAAGCGTATGCAGAGAAACCGATCCCGGAGAATACCCGATTGCCGTTGATCGAGCTGGTGATAATGATGCTTCCACCGTGCTCCTTCAGATGAGGGATGGCATACTTAACTGTCGCAAACGTACCGCGCATGTTGATCTCCATCGTCTGGTCCCAATCTTCGATACTCATTGTTTCAATCGGAGCCATTGCACCATTGATTCCTGCATTGGCAAAAACAATATCAAGCTTGCCCGCTTCGGCAGCTGCCTGTTGAATTGCCTTTTGTACGTCTTCCGGCTTGGAAATATCACATTTGATAACGTAAGCTTCGCCACCGTTTTTCTCAATGCTATGTTTGGTTTTCTCGGCGTTCTCCGGAGTGCGATCCAGCATATAGACCTTCGCTCCATGCTCGGCGAATCGAATTGCGGAAGCCTGACCAATCCCGGAACCACCTCCGGTAACGATGGCGACTTTACCTTGCAAACGCTGTTCAGCCATTACTCATTCCTCCATGATCTAAAGTATCCTTAGACGCTTTACTTTCTAAATACCCG
Source organism: Paenibacillus sp. JGP012 (assembly GCF_014203995.1). NCBI lineage: Bacteria > Bacillati > Bacillota > Bacilli > Caryophanales > Paenibacillaceae > Paenibacillus > Paenibacillus sp. JGP012. The sequence goes on from NZ_JACHKG010000020.1 coordinate 22,593, forward strand.
GCACGGGAGAGGTGAATCATATGTATGCATATTAAAAAAGGAGCCGCATTCGGCCCCTTGTGTTACAAATCACCCGATAATTCTGTGATTGGTTTCAATCTTTCATTTACTTGTGCTTCTTCCAGTCCATCGAGCTGTTATTCAGCAAGTATTCAAAATCATTATCCCGCCGCTTCTGCTCAGCCTTGCGGGCTTCTTCTGCTTGTAAACGCTCTTGCTCCTTACGCGCGGCTTCGGCCGCTTTGGCTTCATCGGCCTGGGCTTTCAACTTCTCCAGCACATCACTGCTGAGCAGATCCTTCAGCGTAGCAGGCTGATCTTGTGCTTGAGCCCGGGCTTTGGGAGCAGGGGTGTGCTTTTTGGATTTTGCCATAGGGAACATCTCCTTTCGCAACATGAATTAGATTACACATAATAATACGCCCTAGTATATCAGGTTCACGCTTTTCATTCCATAAAGTCGGAGCCGGAAGGCAGGAAAAAGGGGAGGGCATGGCGAATGAACACAGGTATAAAATCATATAATGATACCGATACTTCGACTATTCCCTGGAGAAAGGAGTCGTTGTTCGTGCATGTGAATCGTAGTTTATTGAAAGGGCTTGCATGGGGAATGGCCCTCAGCGTCCCGCTATGGATTGCCATTATAGGCTGGCTGCGTCTGCTCTGGTGGATGCATTGACGATGCTGCTTTTGCGCTATGAAACGAATTTATATAAAGGTAATAATGTAAACGTTATCATCAAATAAGCTCTGTTCCGCGCCGAGTGCACAGAACAGAGCTTTTGTTTGTTCAAGAGAAACCATGTTTACTTGGTGTCCGTTGTAATCTTCACGGGTTCCGGATATTCAATGCCGTGGGTATCCACCGTTACTTTTTTCATAATCTGATCTGTAACAGGTTTGTCTCCTTCGCCAATCTGTTTTGCCGCGATGCCGTCAACAACGTCCATTCCTTCGGTTACCTTGCCGAAAGTAGCATAGGAGTTATCCAGATAATCAGCGTCAGCCAGCATAATAAAAAATTGAGAACCGGCGGAATCCAGATTTCTGTCTTGTCGTGCCATGGAGATAATTCCACGTGTATGCTTCAAATGATTTTTATGACCGTTCGAGGTGAACTCACCTTTGATCGCATAACCTGGCCCGCCTGAGCCGTTCCCGTTCGGATCACCGCCCTGAATCATAAAGCCTGGCATGACCCGATGAAAGATCAGACCATCGTAGAAGCCCTTGTTCGCAAGGGAGATGAAGTTATACACCGTATTGGGCGCAATTTTGGGATACAGCTCAATCACAATCTTCTGCCCATCCTGCATCTCAATCGTTGCTACCGGGTCTGGTCCTTCTGGTACAGCCGGAACCGGCGTTTGATAAGCATTGTTTGCAGGGCGTCCGCACCCGCTCATAACGATCAGCAGCATCGCAAGCACAAGCGATACAGCGGTAGCTTTTTTCCAACGTAAAGACATGAATATGATCCTCCTTGATTCGATCTTCAACTATCATACCGTTTACAGATGCAGAATGGCAATGCAAGGCATGTTAATCTGGTGAACGGGGATGGTCTTCATAGAAGCATAGGTGTAAAATAAGGAAAATGCTTCCGCATCAGGGGGACGTACGGGTCTGTTCCGTTCGCTCCAACCACGGCAGTCCCGGCGTCGGCTTCGGAAAGGACGTGCGGATATATGAACTTCTCGTGGAAGCGTAATCTGGTCATTTTATGGATCGGTGTCTTTTTTTGCAGTACAGCATATTCCATCTCTATTCCGTTTTTGCCTTTATTTCTGAGCAGTGATCTGGGGGTTCGTGACCATCTGGAATTTTGGTCCGGGCTGGCCTTTGGCATTACGTTTCTTGCCAGTGCCCTTGTATCCCCCTTTTGGGGGTCGCTGGCAGATAAATATGGGCGCAAGCCAATGTTAATTCGTTCAGGGTACAGCCTGGCTGTCCTGTATCTAATTAATTTTTTTGTACAGGACCCGTATTCACTCATTGTGGTTCGTCTTTTTCAAGGGCTGCTTGCCGGATTCGTGCCTGCGGCGATTGCACTGGTCGGCACGAATACACCTGAAGAGAAGACTGGGTATGCCTTGGGCATTATGTCAACGGCGGGAGCAACAGGTGGCATTATCGGTCCGCTGCTTGGCGGACTTGTCAGTCATTATTATGGCAATCGGAGCGCATTTCTATTTTCGGCGATTATTGTGCTGGTGTCGGCGGTCATTGCCACCTTTTGGGTCAAGGAAGAAAATTTCAACCGCAATAAGGCTCGCTCCCATGTCATGGATGATATCCGTGAAGCCAGAGCAAACCGTGTGTTCATTACTGTGCTCGTCATGATGGGCATCTGTACCTTTTCGGTTATGATTCTGGAACCGCTTTTAACCGTGTATGTGATGGAGATGGGGATACAGCCCGATCGTGCTTCATTAAGCTCAGGCATTATTTTCTCGGCTGTTGGGGTAGCTACAGTTATAATGGCTCCACGCTGGGGCAAGCTGGGATCCAGGATTGGTTTTGGGAAAGTGATGGTGATTGGACTTGTTGGCGGAGCAGTAGGTAATCTGCTGCAGTTTTTCACAACAGGTTATGTTGCGTTTGGTATCCTGAGGTTTGTCTATGGACTTTTCTTCGCGGCGGTGTTCCCGGCAATTAATGCGATGATTGTACAGGTTACGGAACCGGCATTTCGAGGACGTGCCTTTAGTTTGAACCAGTCCGCAGCCCAGATGGGCACGATGGCCGGACCGATTATCGGGGGCATACTTGGTGGCTGGCTGCCGATACGCTGGATATTTATTATTAATGGAGCTGCACTTCTGGCCACAGCGATTGCGGTGAAATGGACCAGATTGGAGCATAAGCTCCCTGGAGCAGGTTCAACTGCCGAGAAACAGTCACGACTTTAGAGGATGCATTCAATAGAAACCAAAGAGACCCCATCCCGTGAGGTCTCTTTGGTTAGGCCTGAGCTTCCTGCGTAGCTTGATGCTGCCGCGTAAACGTTTTTTTGCCCGTATGACAAATTGAGTGGTATAGGTTAATCCTGTCCCGAGGCCGGCTTGCCCGAAGGTTGTCCCTTGGGAATAGCATGTTCAATGGCATCCCGTTGCTCCTCATCCTCAAGTGCGCCCGGGAAGGAATCTTCGGTGAATAGTCCAAAATCGGGATCAATATCTCGCTCAGTAATCAGGTTATCCGGTTTTTGGACTTGTCGTTCCTCAGCATTTTTGCTCACGATGACACCTCCCTCCCTGATTCAGATGTTTTGCAGGTTCGCTGCTATAATAATGGTGAACTATCATTTACACGTGAACGAAGAGGACAGAAAAAACCTGAAGAAGCGAAGCGGTCGCCTTTATCACCGGATTTTTCCCTTTGGAAAAGGGAATCAAAAAAATCTGGGGATAACAGCGATTGGAAGGTTGTTCTGTCATCGGAGTGGATAGTGTAAAATCTTTTGTTCAGCTTATTTAGCGCGGCGGCAAAATGTTTCGTTCAGGCTTGGCATCAGCGCCGGCGCCATTCAACAGATCTGTCCCGTGCAGGGCGTCCGGATCGGGTGCGGCCGGGTCTACCGGGCTTCCGGGCTGCACAAGGTCGGCATCAGGTACAGATTCCAGCGGAGGCTCAGCCAGGCGGGATTCCAGAAATTGTTCATCCATACGATCACGTTCTGCGTTGCTGATGGGTTTATCAGACATGAAAAACACTTCCTTTCATTAGAATGAATGAGTTAAACGATGTGTTTTCAGTAATATCAAGCATGATATTATTCCCGAGAAGGGTATAGCTTATGTCCGTGTTCGTTAAAATTTGGGAAACACATATTTCACCAGAAAGTAGAGAAATCCAAAAAAGATAATGATATAGGCAGTGTATTTAATAAAAGTGGAAGCGACCATACTTGAATCTGATTTGTGCTGTACATCCTTGTGTTCAACTTCTACCGTACGATGTGGCTCGTTCATCATTAATCATCTCCTTGTTTGGTGAGTGTTGCTTTGAGAAACCATTACACACGATGCAGTGGGTTGAATCGCCTGTTGTTGTTTTTAGAGCCATTCGTGTTTGGGCTATGGTATGATGAAGCTTGAATATGCAAGGAGGGGGATCTTGTGGATTGGTATACACTCGGCAATATGATTACCCGTATTCGAATCGGACAAAAAGCCTCGACTCCCGGGTTCTCCCGTACGGTTATACGGCGGCCGGACGGGCTATTCTGGGTTGGTGGAATTTGGGCTGGCCAGGTAGTCCAGCTGCGTGACTTTCTGTTCTCTGATATTTGGACCATCTACGATGATGATGAGACGGAGCAGTGGCTTGAGTTTCGCATGAAAGTAGAGCAGAAGGAACGTGAGATGATTGTTAATCAATTCGAGGACCTGCGTGAGTAGTTTTGTTCTCGTAACAATAAAATGGAAAAAAAACTATTAATCTACTTTAATGTGAATTATGTAATTTAATAAGGAGGTGACAAGATCAACCGTGGCGAATCTATAGAGGGGATACATGTGAAGAGAAAATAAATACTTTGAGGTGCTGTGAATGAGAAATGTACCCAAAGCTATCATCATCCTGTGGATGACGATATGGATCATTCTGTTGCCACATGGGTTAGTGTTTGCTGCAGCGGAAGAGGTTCGGCAACCTGAAGCCATCACAGGATGGGAAGTGAAATGGGGAGACGCGAACGATCAAGGCTTCATTAGCGAAGTAAAGGGCGAGGACGAGATTTGGGAGAAGCAGGGCGCTGACAGAAGTACGGTAAGAAGTCAGAACAGAGCGAAGCAGCACTCCGATTCCTTGTGGACCCGTCTGGAGATTCCCCCATTGCATGATGAAAGTTCAGCGATTCGTTTTGAGAATATAAAAGGGACGCATATCGTAATCTACCTTGAAGATCGAAAAGTATATGAAAACTATCATTACAATTACGATAATAATGCCGTATTTTTACCCTTGTCTGTTGAAAACTCGGGGAATACACTCTACATATGGTCACAAAATGAGAATGGCTGGCTGGGCATACAAGGTGATGTTCAGATTGGGCCCTATGCCATGTTGCAGGAGAAATACATCCATAATGGTTTAATTGATGTTATTTTGGGTTCAACGTTTATATTTACCTCAATTCTTATGCTCAGCTGTACATTTTTCCTGGGTCAGTTTCATAAAGGTCTGTGGATGTCATTATGTGTTGTGATGGGTTCCATTGGGGTCATGGTTATAACATACTCGCAGTTTCTGTATACGTTCTATCAAGTTTATGGTGATTTGTATTCTCTTCTCTTTGATCTGGCCATGCTGCTGGGTATGCCTGCTCTCTGTTATTTTTTTGAACAAATTATTGGTCCAGGAGTCTATGGCATATTCACCAAACTACGCAAAATTCAATGGGCCTATTCCGTTGTAGCCGTACTCTCATTATTTATATATGTAATAACAGGCGGACAATGGGATTGGTTATACAATCTGTTTGTGCAGCATGTGGTGGGCTTCGTGCTCGTTATTTTGTTGACTATTCTGTTCGTTGGTACAATTGCCAAGGCATTACAACGCAATCGTGAAGCCATTCTGTTAGCCACCGGTTTTGGCATATTTTCTTTGATCAGTGTACTTGAGCTGTTGTGGTACTATCAGCGCAACGGCACGTATCATCTGCTCTGGTGGAAGTGGTCTATGGTTGCGTTTGTGATTTCGTTGATTGCGATTCTGGGAAGCCGCTTTGCGGAAAAGCACAATAAAGTGCTGCAGTATTCCAAAGAACTGGAACTGTTCAATAATGAGCTGCAGCGATCTGAGAAAATGGAAATCATTAGCGAACTGGCTGCTTCAGTAGCTCATGAGGTGCGTAATCCACTTCAGGTGACGCGAGGATTTCTTCAGCTCATGACGGAGCAGGAGGATAACAAAAACAAAGGATATGTACGAATTGCATTGGAGGAACTTGATCGGGCTTCGGGAATTATTACTGATTTCCTGACCTTTGCAAAACCGGAATTCGATCATATTATATCGCTGAACATTTCGGATGAATTTGATCATATTGAAGGCATACTTGTACCGATGGCTAATCTGGAAGGCGGGAAAATAACAACAGATATTCCGCCGAACCTTCATATTCGAGGCAATTCCTCGAAATTCAAGCAAGCTTTTATCAATATTATTAAGAACAGTATCGAGGCGTTCCAGGGGGGGCAAGGTCAGATTGATATCTGGGCCTATTCGCAGGAAGGCAAAGTCAAAGTACATGTCCGGGATAACGGAGAAGGCATGAGTGAGGAAGCTTTATCCCGTCTGGGGGAACCTTACTTCTCTAATAAAATCAAAGGTACCGGATTAGGCATGATGGTTACCTTCCGTATCGTTGAAGCAATGAATGGGCAGATCAGCTTTACAAGCACCAAAGGGGTAGGAACAGAAGCTGTGGTATCTTTTCCCGAGTTTGTTGAATGATGAACTCGTCTGGGATACCCGGCTTGATGTTCTACCCCTGTTTTTTTAGTTCTATTCAAGTTACTGTTCGCAGAGTCTTGAATCAGATCTGCTTAATCTCTCCACGGACCACAATTGACATCATAGTTTACTTTGGAAGGGTTAGGTGGGATCACAAGCACATAATCATTTTGCTGCTCCTCGACCGTACGAACCTTGATATGATCAGGAATCGTAATACCGAATGCCTCGCGAAGCGCTTGCTTTGGATTGGAGTGCAGTTGTTGTCTGAATTTCTCGTCTGCCCAAGCCTTCTCAATAATGTCCTCGTGCAATGTTTTCTCTGATACCATCATAGCCAACATTCCCTTCATATTTTAAATTAAACCGAATCAGCGTTCCCTTTCTCAGGAAACATAGATGAGGATTCGCTGATCCAGTAGTGAAACCCGCCTTGATAAAGTCTTTTTTTGCGCTGCTTTATATCCAGAACGGCTTGTACCAATGCACTGTACAGATAGGAATTCAATACAATGTATTGTGGTAATACCGAGTTATAAGATGTCAATGTGCTTTTGAACTGAGATGCAATCTCGGCGTAGCTGTCCATGAAGTATGAGTTATATATATGATTGAGTATGGAATCGTTCACTGTATGAATTGCATAATCATGATGGAGAGCAGCGGATATATGTGAGAGGTAGCTGTTGTAATTGCCATGCACAGCATCTTGTTTCACATCTGTGAAGTCATCTGTCATCTGCAGGGTCATCAGCACAATGTTCAGTGCATCACAGATCGAAGGGATACGTGCCGGTTGTTCTAATAGAAGTAGTGAGCCGATGGCACCAAGCTGTGAGGGTGAAGCTTTCTGGGCAATGAGAAGTGGGTTTAGCTGAAAATAATCGATGTGTCGTTCACCATTTACACTTACGGCCCATTCCTGAATAACTCGTCTGAAATGCACCCAGAATACGGATGAAGGTTCAAACAACAGGCTGTAGAGCTGAAGAGCATCAACATAATATAGATTGCCTAGGGTCAGCTTGGCTACAGCGTCCTCTTCAGGCTCATCCATAACATCATCCGTATTCAGAAAATACAACATATGAAGCAAACAGGCTGTGCCAAGCAGATGTGCTTTGTCCAATGGCAGTCCATCGGTGTGGTGCATCCATAATGGAGAGATATAACCGATGCAGCTCAGTCCAGAACCTGTTCTGACAGGATGAAGCAGCTGGAGCTGTTCAAGTGCGTGTCTGCCCAGTGACTCAGGGTATTGTCGAAGCTTGTCTTCTGCCGCAGCGAATACAGCTTCTACATCAGGGGTAAACGGATCTAACCATTCTCGCCGCATCATCGAGCAACGTCCTTCCTGCTACGAAATAGTAATCATATGTTTAGCTACAGAAGTTACATCCAGTATATCTCAAATATTTTGAAAAATATAGGATTTTTTGTGATCATTTGTGAAAAATTTGATGACATTTCATATGATTTAGCATAAAAAGCAGTAATTTAGGATTAAACTAGGGAGGCAGAGGATATTTGACATAGGAAAGGCGGAAAAAGATGAAAACGAATTGGAAGACAGGTGTGGCAGTCGCAGTGGCTGCTGTAATCATATCTGCAGTACCTGGACAGCATGTATTGGCCAGTTCTACCATGCCTGTGGAGCGGGGGAATGCAGTATCTGCTGAATCAGCAACACAGCATAAAAAGCCCTGTATTCATGCAGGCCATGGCCTGTTTATGATCGGTGAAACTGCAGAGCTGCTTGGCATCGGGCTTCGTGATCTGAAGCAGCAGATGGAGCTTGGACATACGCTTGCCCAGATCGCCAAGGAACGCAAGGGACTGAGTGAACAGCAATTGCTGCAAAAATTAAAGCCTGGACTATCGGAGCGTCTGGATCAAGCGGTAGCAGAAGGCTGTCTGACGAAAGAACAAGCTGCAGCAGCCAAAGCGGATATGGATGTGAAGCTGAAAAAGGTGGTAAACACACCGCTTCGTGAATTGCGAAGAGAATTTGCACATCATGGTAAACATTCCATGATTAATAAAGGAGCTATCGCACGGTATATCGGAATAACTCCTGAACAGCTACAAGAGCAGCTGCATGCCGGCAAATCGCTGGCTGAAATAGCTCAGACAAAGGGCATCAGTGAAACACAGCTCGTGAATCAGCTGAAGGAACAGCTGACGGGTGATCTGCAAAGGTTTGTTCGTCAAAAACATCTGGAGCATCAGGTTCCGGTTCGGCCAGGGCATGTACCTGGAAGATCAGCGGCGACGGATGGGAAATAGGAGCTGTGTATCAAAAAAGCTGAATGAAGTCTATGCTGGAAAAGGAAAGAGCACTCTCCTGACAAATTCGGGGAGTGCTCTTTGAGTTCGGGTTAGCCTGAATGTGAAGCTTGTCTTTTTAAACGTGTTTGTGTGCTGCGAAGCGTATTGGATTCCTTGGCTTTGTCACGGATACGTGATAATCCAACTGTGAAACGCGACCCTGGCAGCTTGGACAGCCCCCAGCTGATGCCCAGCGCGGTAACAACGGTAATCGCAAATGACAGTACCGTGGCGAGTAGATGCCATCCGCTGAGCTGTAAAGGTCTAGTAAAATACGCAATGGCATAGATCACCAGAGCATGCACCAGATAACCGCCGAAGGAATAACGTCCAATCCAGGCTAGCAGGTGCCTGAACCCCAGGTCTTTATTGCGTGATAGTGCCAGCAGACCGTAGAACATAAGCATTTGAGCCATGATAATTATGAAAGTGCTCGGTTTCAGATAGGTGGAAATGTTAAGATTCATTGTATCTTCCGAACCACGCAGCACATCATATCCCAGCCAGATATACATCATAATAAATACGATAATTGTCCACGGGAGGGCCTTGGTCGCCCAGCTTCTCCAGCTTTCAACTGCCCAGGCGCATACAGCTCCAAGTAAAAAGTAAAACCAATACATAATCCACGAATACGACCGATATTCCAGCAGACTCGACCAAGGCTCAGACAGAAGATCAGTCCAGCCGGACATATCATAATACGACCATTTCATAAGCCAAACATACATTGCAGCTGCGGCAAGTATTATGGCTAGAGTCCGCTGCCCAGAAGTAAGGCGACTGTGGCGCTTGCTTTCCAGCCATTTACGAACAGCGTGAGCCCCTGATAAAAACAACGGGAACAGAATATAAAACTGGAAAATCATCAGGACAAACCATAGATGATATCCTGTCTGCGGTAAAAACAGTTCCCGTACGAAGCTGCCGAGGTCCGTCATGCCGGAGGACCAGAAGCCGGGGGTAAACACGCGCACAGCTAACCAGTAGATCAGTGTCCATATTATAAAAGGCATATAAATATCCCCAAATCTTTTCCTGATGAAGCGTACATAATTCGGCTTGGCATGGCGATGATGGTAGAATAACAGCGCACCCGACAGAAACACAAAGGTGGGTGTACCGAATCTCGTTAGATGATAAATCATCGTTAACATGACAGAATCGGGCTGTTCAATATCCGTCCGATAAATATATTCAGCAATGTTATGCTGCATAACAATTGCCAGGAAAGCTAACCCGCGGAGCTCGGTCCATTCGGCTATTTTTTGTTTTTTCATATGCATTCCTCCCTTATGAAGCCAGGGTCATCATATAAGACTACCCTTCAAACATTAAGAGCGCATTAAATGTTGAAAATAATATACGAAAAAAGACGGCATAGGCCGTCTCTTACCAGGAAGTCAAGCATGTGCAGCTGCTGCTCATTCATTTGATATTGATTTTCCAGTTTCTGCTTCGTTCGAAGCAGGATTGTCTTCTTCAAATAACTTCTGAATGTAGGCTTGAAGTCTGGGTACGTTCACACCGAGCACCTGAGCACCACCAGCACGTTCATTCGTTAGGAGTTTGTTGGGTGGAATCTGATGCTGATCCATTTGGTTTACACGAATATCTAAGCCGAGCGAAGCCAGCTTCAGCATCTGTGCGGGACTGAGATCGGTTTGAATATAGGGAGCAACGGCTTCAAGGATCTCCGGGATTTTGAAGAGCGAAGTGCTGCTCTGCATTTTCTTCGCGAGCTCGGTCATAAAGATCCGCTGTCGCTGTGTTCTTGTAAAATCGGATGTGGCATCATGCCGGAAGCGTACATATTGAAGGGCTGTTTTTCCATCCATATGCTGCAATCCTTTTTTCAGGTCAATGTCATACATATGTTTATCCGCTTTACTTGTATAATACATATCTTTTTCGACATCAATATCAATCCCGCCCAGCGCATCAACAAGCGATATAAATCCGGTAAAGTCTGTGTAGACGTAGTGCTGGATAGGGATGCCCAGCAGGTTGCTGACCGTTTGTTTGGTTAATTCGGCTCCTCCGTAGGAGAAAGCGGCGTTAAGGCGGCTTTTGCTATGGCCCGGAATATCAACATAGGTGTCACGCAGCACGGAGAACAGATGAGCTTTTTTGGAAACGGGATCAATAGAAGCGACCATCACGGAATCTGAACGTCCCGCATCATCACCTCTGGAGTCACCGCCGATTAGTAAAATGTTTACCCGTTCCTTCCCCTCCCACTTGGGGATTTGGACCAGGGGCGCATTCGAGTTTTCATCCTTGTCTGAACCATCGTTGGAGGTCGAAGCACTGGTGACCGTTGAGATGCTATTGGCAAAATGAACAATCGAATATCCGTAATAAATAATGACACCTGTTACAGCAAGGACCAAGGTCAGGACTGTCCCCCACAACCATCTTTTAAGCATAATCTTCACCTTTCTATGTAAGAACTGAACAGCACCCAAACTATTTTAACAAAAAGAAAGAGTAATGTCCTCTTTAATTCCGAAAAATAGATAATAGGATGGTTTATTTGACAATTTGTTTGTTTATAACTGTTCATACGGACGATATGATGATTTCATAGACTTCATTTCACTAATAATAGACTTTATATTATCTTTTTCGGTGTGTTCTATTTTTCCTGTTATATGAAATTTTATGGATTGCTGATGTCATATATTCAATTGTGCACTATACATGTCGATATAATATACAGATGTATTAGTTTAACGCGCCAAGTTGAAGGAGTGGGATGATGGAAAAAGTACGGGGGAACGTACGGGGCAAAATGAGGTTTACAATCAGAGGGAAGTTGTTAACCGGTTTTTCAAGTGTTTTAGCATTACTTATCTTTGTGAGTGTGTATACACTAATGCAGGTTTCTACAATGGCTGATCAATCTCGCCAAGTCAACAAAATCTGGATGCCGAGTGTAAGCTTGCTTGGCGTTATGAATGGTGATACATCGGATGTGGAACGGCTGGCACTCGCTGTAATCGTTGAGCAAGATCCAAGCGAAACCGAGAAGCTGAATGAAGCGTTAAACGTGGTGCTTGCCAAGATCGAGGATGAGCGTAAAGAGCTGCTTACCTTAATCAAGGGAAATGCCGAGGCAGAGAAGCTGTACGAGCAGTTTTCCACGAATTATGATGCATATCTGCAGAAACAGCCTTCCTTTATCGAATATGGTCTGAAAAATGACTATCTTGCAGCCAGCAAACTGCATACAGAGTCATATCCACTATGGTATGCGGCTAACGATAGCATTACACAGTTGATTAACCTGGGAAATAACGGAGCGAAGGAAATCGCTGCCGAGTCTGTCAAACTTGCTGAGAATGCATTTAGTATCATTTTGGGTGTAGCGATTGTCGCAACACTGCTTACATTGTTCATTGCTTTCTTTATTGCAAGTATGATCTCACGTCCACTCAAAAAGATGACGGAGGCCGCTACAGCAATTGCTGATGGTGATCTCACAGGTGAGAGCATTGTACTGAAAAACAGGGATGAGCTAGGCGTTCTGGCTACAGCTTTCAATAGCATGAACGAGAATCTTCGTTCCATGATTCAGTCCGTATCGGAGACATCGGAGCAGGTTGCGGCTTCATCTGAAGAGCTGCTGGCCAGCGCCGAGCAAAATACGAGAGCTTCGGAGCAGATCACCGAGACGGTTGAGGAATTGTCTGTAGGAACAACCAGTCAGGTGGACATCGTGAAGCGTTCGTCCCAGGCGATGAACGAGATGGCTCTGGGCTCTGAACAGATTGCGGAATTGGCTCAAAGCGTATCTGTGTCTGCTGTGGACGCAGCGAATCAATCTGCGGAAGGCAACAAGATTATTCAGCAGGCGGTTGAACAGATGGGAACCGTTCGTAATTCCATAGCTTCACTGAGAGAACTGGTTACAGGGCTCGGTGAGCGTTCAGCCGAGATCGGAACCATCACTGAAGTGATTAACAACATTGCGCGCCAAACCAATCTGCTCGCTTTGAATGCCGCGATTGAAGCGGCACGTGCAGGAGAGCATGGCCGAGGTTTTGCTGTCGTTGCGGGAGAAGTGCGCAAGCTGGCTGAAGAATCTTCTGCTTCAGCCCAACAGATCTCAGAGATTGTTCAGCTGATTCAGCAGGATACGAATCATGCTGTAGAGGCTGTAAAAGTAAACAGTAACGAAACGGAAGCGGGAATAGAACTGGTTGCTGCAGCCGGACAAGCCTTTGAACAGATTTCAGGTGCTGCCAATAAGGTAGCAGGGGAGATCGAGGAAGTATCCGCGGGTTCTGAGGAGATGTCAGCAAGTACGAATGAGGTCGTGAGTTATGTGAATCAGATTTCGAATATTGCCGGAGAAGCGGCAGGTTCTGTACACAACGTATCTGCGGCTACACAAGAGCAGCTGGCTTCTATGGAAGAGATTGCTTCCTCCGCAAGCCTGTTGTCCAAAATGGCGGAGGAGTTACAGGGTCAAGTCAACAAATTCAGAGTGTAGTGTTCAAATACAGAGTAGAAAAGAGCTGTTTCTCCCGGGATTTCCGGTGAAGAAACAGCTTTTTTGTCATAACACGCTAATGGTAGGTCACAACAATGTTATTTCAGAAGTCACCAATGTTGATATTGCAAGCTGCACAAAAGACTATAATGGTAATTAATGGTGGAAGTTGTATGGAGTTACCACCATAGAGAGGAGAGCATGTACTTCGAAACTTACAAGTTTTCAAGCGGAACTTTCAAGAAAAGGAGATGAATCGTAACGATGAAAGGGAGCTGGTGGAGACGAGTTGCAATAGCGACATTATCGGCAGGACTGCTGGCAGGGAGCTTTTCTATGAATACAGGATTACGTCAGGCGGATGCGGCCGCCGGAGATCATAACTATGCCGAAGCTCTTCAAAAGGCCATCTATTTCTATGAAGCACAGCGTTCAGGACCTTTACCAGCGAACAACCGGGTTGAGTGGCGTGGTGACTCGGGAATGCAGGACGGGGCGGATGTTGGCGTAGATCTTACTGGCGGTTGGTATGATGCCGGGGATCATGTGAAGTTTGGTTTTCCGATGGCCGCTTCAGCAACGATGCTTGCCTGGTCTGTAGTGGAATATGCGGATGGTTATGAACAGGCGGGACAGCTGGAGGAGATCAAGGATAATATACGGTGGGCAACCGACTATTTTATGAAAGCGCATACGAAACCAAACGAATTATGGGGACAAGTTGGAGCAGGGAACACGGATCATGCCTGGTGGGGGCCTGCCGAGGTCATGCAGATGAACCGTCCTTCGTTCAAAATTGATGCGTCCTGTCCGGGAAGTGATCTGGCGGCAGAAACGGCTGCTGCACTGGCGGCTTCCTCTATCGTATTTGCAGATGATGACCCGGCCTACTCGGCGAAGCTGCTCCAGCATGCGAAAGAATTGTACAACTTTGCCGATACATATCGGGGAAAATATACCGATTGTATTACCGATGCTACCGCATTCTATAATTCCTGGACCGGATATGAGGATGAACTGGCATGGGGCGGAGCCTGGCTTTATTTAGCAACAAATGATAACGCTTACTTGTCCAAAGCGCTGTCCGCTGCAGATCGCTGGTCTACGAGCGGTGGTTCGGCTAACTGGCCGTATACGTGGACACAGGGCTGGGATAGCAAGCACTATGGTGCCCAGATTCTGCTCGCCCGAATTACTTCCAGTCTGAATATGCCAGAAGCAACGAAGTTCATTCAGTCTACCGAACGAAATCTGGATTACTGGACGGTAGGAACGAATGGAGGCCGTGTCCAATACACCCCTGGTGGTCTTGCCTGGCTTGATCAGTGGGGCTCGCTTCGATATGCGGCGAACGCAGCCTTTATCTCTTTTGTATATTCCGATTGGGTCAGTGACCCTGTCAAAAAATCCAGATATCAAAATTTTGCGGCTTCACAGATCAACTACATTTTAGGAGATAACCCTCGTCAGAGCAGCTATGTTGTCGGGTATGGGCAAAATCCGCCGCAGCATCCGCATCATCGGACGGCTCACAGCTCATGGATGAATAACGAAGATATTCCGGCGGATCACCGTCATATTTTATACGGCGCGATGGTGGGAGGACCGAATGCGTCAGATCAATATACGGATGATATCGGGGACTATGTAAGCAATGAGGTAGCGACCGATTACAATGCAGGGTTTACCGGGGCACTCGCGAAGATGAATCTGCTGTACGGGCAGAACCATCAGCCACTTGCAAACTTCCCTGCACCGGAGGTCAAAGGTGACGAGTATTTCGTGGAGGCCGCTGTACGGTCATCCGGCTCCAATTACACGGAAATCCGCGCACTGCTTAACAACCGCTCAGGTTGGCCTGCACGGATGGGCGATCAGCTCTCCTTCAAATATTTCCTCGATCTGAGCGAGGTATATGCTGCAGGACGCACCGTATCCGATGTTCAGGTTACTGTATCGTCTAGCGAAGGGGCAACCGTTTCACAGCCCGTTGTGGTAGATGCCTCCAAGCGGATCTATGCCATTACAGCAAACTTCAGCAATACCAAAATCTACCCGGGCGGGGAAGGGAACTATCGGAAAGAGGTACAATTCCGAATTACTGGACCGCAGGGTGCATGGAATCCGGCGAATGATCCTTCATATCAGAACCTGTCCACAGGCAATCCGGTGAAAAGCAACTACATTCCTGTCTATGATGCCGGAGTGAAGGTATTTGGACAGGAGCCAGACGTTACACCTGTTACCGTTCCAGCTGCTCCTGCCGGTGTGCAAGCGGTAGCCGGGAATAGCCAGGTGGCGCTGAACTGGTCAGCTTCAGCCGGAGCTGTATCGTATACGGTGAAGCGTGCCGAGGTTAGCGGAGGCCCTTACACAACCGTTGCCACAGGTATTAATGGACTGACTTACACCAATACGGGACTAACGAATGGCAAAACGTATTATTACGTTGTGACCGCTGTGAATACAGCCGGGGAATCCCCAGCTTCTGTGCAGGTGTCAGGAATGCCTCAAGCCGCATCGACTGTGCCAGGAGCGCTGACATTAAGCGGTACAGCTGGCAATAACCAAAGCGTGTTGTCCTGGACCGCAGCATCAGGGGCTTCGAGTTATACTGTGCAGCGTGCTGCTGCAGGTGGAACGTATGCTGATGTGGCAACTGGCTTGACCGTGCTGAACTATAGCGACACGACCGCTCTTAATGGCACGTCCTACAGCTATCGTGTGGTTGCAGTAAATGCAAGCGGGCAGACGTTGTCCAACGTGGTTATGCTGACGCCTTCTGGCCCTCCTGCTTCGGCGGGTACGCTTGAGGTGCAGTATCGAAGCGGAGGTTCAGGCAATTCCAGCAATGCGGTTACTCCGCAATTTAATGTGAAGAATACCGGCACTCAGGCCATTGATCTGAGCACAGTGAAGATCCGTTACTACTTTACCAAAGACGGCACAGAGGATATGTCCTTCTGGTGTGATTACGCGCAGGTGGGTTCAGCCAACGTGCAAGGTAAGTTTGTAGCGGTGAATCCGGTGACAGGTACTGCGGATACGTATTTGGAGATCAGCTTCACCTCTGGAGCAGGAAGTCTGGCTGCCGGGGCGGAGACAGGTGTAATTCAGACACGTTTCTCCAAAAACAACTGGAGTGCGTTTGATCAAAGCAATGACTATTCCTACGATGCTTCCAAAACAGCTTTTGCTGCATGGAACAAAGTGACGGCGTATCAGGGCAATACCCAGGTATGGGGACTGGAGCCATAAAGCATTAAAGCGATGCATGCAGATGGAAGTGCAGAAGGCCATGCAATATTTCAAAATTGAATAGTTCAAAAGTGAAGCAACTGCGGAGACAGACGAGCAGAAGTGATATTATTTTTCACTAATCCAGGGAGGTATATATTCATGTTGAAAACAGCTGCAAAAAAGAGTTTAACTGCCATGTTGGCGGGAACTGTCATGCTGACCGGTTACACAGGACTCTGGACGGGTTCTCAAACGGCGCATGCTGCCGATCAGGCAATTGAAATTCAGGCTGATGGCATTAATGAAACACGCTTTCTGCAATTATATGCTCAGTTGAAGGACCCGGCGAACGGGTATTTCTCTGCCGAAGGTATTCCGTATCACTCCATTGAAACGCTGATGAGTGAGGCCCCAGATTACGGGCATATGTCCACTTCAGAAGCATACAGCTACTGGTTATGGCTTGAGACGATGTATGGTCACTACACGGGAGATTGGTCCAAACTTGAAGCAGCCTGGGATAACATGGAGAAGTATATTATTCCGGTCAATGAAGGCGACGGCAAGGAAGAACAGCCAACGATGAGCAAGTACAATCCGGACAGCCCTGCAACCTATGCAGCGGAGAAACCATTTCCTGATCAATATCCATCCAACCTTAATGGTCAATATGCGGCAGGGAAGGACCCGTTAGATGCCGAGCTCAAGGCAACCTATGGCAACAACCAGACGTATCTGATGCACTGGCTGATTGACGTGGATAACTGGTATGGCTACGGAAATCTGCTGAATCCTTCCCATACGTCAACGTATGTGAATACGTTTCAGCGCGGTGAGCAGGAGTCGGTGTGGGAAGCGATCCCTCATCCATCTCAGGATGATAAGTCCTTCGGCAAAGCAGGCGAAGGTTTCATGAGTCTTTTTACAAAGGAAAATCAGGCACCATCCGCACAGTGGCGTTACACGAACGCAACGGATGCAGATGCGCGTGCAGTTCAGGTGCTGTATTGGGCCAAAGAAATGGGTTACAACAATTCGGAATATTTGGATAAAGCAAAGAAGATGGGTGATTATCTGCGGTATGGCATGTACGACAAGTATTTCCAGAAGGTTGGAAGTGCGAAGAATGGTACACCTACGCCGGGTACAGGTAAGGATTCCAACATGTATCTGATGGCTTGGTACACGTCATGGGGCGGGGGTCTGGGCCAAGGTGGAGACTGGGCTTGGCGTATCGGAGCGAGCCACACCCATCAGGCTTACCAAAACCCGGTTGCAGCATATGCATTGTCTGATCCGGCAGGTGGTTTGATTCCTGATTCGCCTACGGCGAAAGCAGACTGGAATGCTACGCTGAAACGCCAGCTGGAATTCTACACATGGCTGCAGTCCCATGAAGGGGCTGTCGGCGGCGGGGCAACGAACAGCATTGGCGGTTCCTACGCGGCATATCCTGCAGGGGTTAGCACATTCTATGACATGGCTTATCAGGAAGCACCTGTATACCGTGACCCGGATTCGAACACTTGGTTTGGATTCCAGGCATGGCCGCTGGAGCGTGTAGCGGAGATGTATTATATTTTGGCAGAGAGCGGTGACCTGACTTCAGAGAATTTCCAGATGGCCAAGAAGGTCATTACGAAGTGGGTTGACTGGACGAAGGATTATGTGTTTGTTGACGAGCGTCCAGTAACAGATGCAGAAGGGTACTATTTGAATGCGGCTGGACAGCGGATTCTCGGTGGAACGAATGTTCAGGTAGCAACAACACCTGCCCCAGGCGAGTTCTGGATTCCGGGCAATCAGGAATGGCAAGGACAGCCGGATAAATGGAATGGATTCAGCACATATACGAACAATCCGAACTTCCATGCCATAACCAAAAGCCCGGTGCAGGATACCGGGGTACTGGGAAGTTATATTAAAGCGCTGACGTTCTTCGCGGCTGGAACCGAGGCAGAGAATGGTTCTCTAAGTGCAAAGGGGCAGGAAGCCAAGGAATTGGCTCAGAATCTGCTGAATACGGCTTGGGATTACAATGATGGGGTTGGTATTGTTACGGAAGAGGAGCGTGCAGATTATTTCCGCTACTTCGCCAAAGAGATCTATATCCCGGCAAACTGGTCTGGTACGTTCGGTCAAGGAAACACCATTCCGGGTACCGCAGGTGTACCTTCCGATCCGGCCAAAGGAGGAAACGGTGTGTATATCGGATACTCCGATCTGCGTCCAGCGATCAAGCAGGACCCGGCATGGGCTTACCTGGATAACCTGTACAAAACCTCTTACAACCCAACCACGAAGAAGTGGGAAAATGGTGCACCGACCTTTACGTATCACCGTTTCTGGTCACAGGTCGATATGGCTACCGCTTATGGTGAATTCGACCGTCTCCTTGGCGACAGCAGCACGCCAGGAGTTCAAGTGCCGGCTGCACCTGCTGGT
Source organism: Paenibacillus sp. JGP012 (assembly GCF_014203995.1). Taxonomy (NCBI): domain Bacteria; kingdom Bacillati; phylum Bacillota; class Bacilli; order Caryophanales; family Paenibacillaceae; genus Paenibacillus; species Paenibacillus sp. JGP012. The sequence goes on from NZ_JACHKG010000020.1 coordinate 41,572, forward strand.
GTAACCGCTGCCGGTGGGGATGAGCAGATTGTACTGAACTGGAATGCAGCTGCAGGAGCGACTTCATACAGTGTGAAACGCGCAGAAGTAAATGGTGGTCCTTACACTTCCGTAGCGACTGGAGTTACGGGTTCTACCTTTACTGACACCGGACTGACCAATGGAAAAGCATATTATTACGTAATTACAGCAGTTAACAGTGCTGGGGAATCTGCACCATCTGCACAGGTTACGGCAACACCGCAGGCTGGAGTGAGCGTGCCGGGAGTCTTTACCCTGAGTGGAACGGCTGGAGACGCACAGGCTGTGCTGAACTGGACGGCTTCAACCGGAGCTGCAACGTATACGGTGCAGCGCTCGACGGGCACGGGGGCATATACCAATCTTGCAACAGGTTTAACGGCGTTAACCTATACCGATACAACGGCAGTGAACGGAACAGCTTATAACTATAGAGTGGTTGCGACGAATGCGAGTGGTCAAACCAATTCCAACGTCGTTGTGCTGACACCGATGGCCGCTCCGATCTCAACCGGAACGCTGGAAGTGCAGTATCGCAATGGAGGATCCAGTGCTTCGGGCAATGCAATTACACCGCAATTTAATCTGAAAAATACAGGTACAACGGCAATTGATCTGAGCAAGGTGAAGATGCGCTATTATTTCACGAAGGACAGCGCAGCGGACCTGAGCTTCTGGTGTGACTATGCACAGCTCGGCAGTGCCAATGTACAGGGCACCTTTGTTGCTGTACAGCCAGCCAAAGGCACAGCGGATACGTATCTGGAGATCAGTTTCTCTGCGGGTGCGGGCAGTCTGGCAGCTGGTGCTGAGACCGGCATCATCCAGACGCGTTTCTCAAAGAATAACTGGACGAATTTTGATCAATCCAATGATTATTCCTTTGATGCTACTCAATCCGCATTTGGTGCCTGGACCAAAGTGACAGCGTATCAGGACGGTGTGAAAGTGTGGGGTATAGAGCCTTAATCAGCAAGAGATGATGGAGTGCCGGGCTGGTTTCAGGAATTGGGGACGGAAACATCCGGCGCATCATTCCAATCGCTGTTGATAGGATCAAGCTGAAAGCCGGGGAGAAATCCCCGGTTTTTCATGTTTGCCAATCCATATATTTTCAAATATAAAGGGGAGATTCCAGATTGGAGTGAAATGAAACGTAGTAATGTTTTCCAATTCCGCCGTGGTTAAACATTAAAATCTAGTGCGCGGGATGCATAACAGGGGAACAGAAGGCAGATTTGACGGAAACGCGGCAATCGAAGGTATATCAATTGGTTACAATAATTTAACCTTTAAATTTGGGCGGTGTGTGCTCTATTTTTCCAGTGAAAGAACGTTTTCCCTGATGCGATGTGCTCAAGCTCGTGTAAATCCTTGCAGGACTTTGGGCTGATGAACGTTATGGAATGCCCGTTTACAATAAGGCGAGCCGGGAAGATGCCTTCCTGGTTAAAATTCTGTAATATCCGGAGGGACACGACATCATGAACTGGAAGAATACCATTGTTACGGCAAGTGTAACGGCAGCGATGCTGATGGGAAGTATGACAACGGCAGCACTCACAGGACAGGTATCCGCAGCAGCGGCAAATCAATCCAAAGCAGAAGTCATCTGGGGTGTAAACCTTCGAACCTCACCAACGACATCGGCAAAAGTTATTCGTATGGTTTCTAAAGGAGAGACGGTAACTGTGCTGGAGCAATCCGGTTCTGACTGGTATAAAATTAAAGATTCTGCTAATCGGACAGGTTATATCTCGTCCTCATCCAAATACACTCAGCTGGTGAGTCAGAATACAGCGGCTGATAATAAGGGGACCACTAACGGTTCAAGCAGTTCGAATTCGGGCGTTTCTAATGCCAACAACGGTTCAGCGGTCAAAGGAAGCACGGCAGTAGAGAAGGTTATTGCGGCTGGAATGAAATATATGGGGACTCCTTATAAGTACGCAGCGGACCGCAACAGCACGTCCGTGTTTGACTGCTCCAGCTTTGTTCGGCGGGCTTTCATTGATGGACTGGGCGTCACACTCCCGGCTGATTCACGTCAGCAAGGAGAGTATGTGAAGAAGAAAGGCCAGGTTACGACCAATTGGAAAAACCTGAAGCGTGGCGATCTGATGTATTTTATGTCTTATAAAGGCACCTCCGCTTCAGCTTACAAAGGGATCAACAAATCAAAGGCAACGATCACACATACGGGTATTTATCTGGGTAACGGTAAAATCCTGCATACATACTCCAACGCTGGCGGTGGCGTGACGATTAGTGATATTGCCGGCAAGCATTGGGAATATCGCTTCCTGTATGGCGGCAGTGCGCTGTAGTTGTAGGACAAGCTCACAGGCTTGTCTGCTTGTTGTCAGCTAAGCAGGAGGAGTAGGACAGAGCTTGAAGCTAAACAGGTGAATTTGTATCTTGTTTCTAAGCCTAGATTTATAAAAAACACCTTTCATTACCCTGGAATAAGGGCAAATGAAAGGTGTTTTTGTGCTTTCTTTTTACAGGGCTGGAATGCCATCGTGGTAGAAGAGTCGGAATAAAATATCCTGATTATAATTGCCAAATCCCTCGCCGTACAGCGTCATGCCGCCTACATGCCGGGCATCCTCTTCCACAGAAAGCCTGAGCGTCCACAGATTGCGTTCTACAGGAATATCTGCGAGTGTAATGTTCGATAGAAGCTGTCCATCAATAAAGGTTCCTTCATGAGTAATACGCAGCACTTTAAGCATGCCGTATTGATTAACGATATCGCTCCACCAGTCAGGTGTAAAGATACCGCGTCCATTGCCAGAGTCACCTGGACTCGTCCATTCACCCAAACGAATGCCGTTCAGTGTGAACGTAATGTCGGAGGGCCAATTGGGATTGACAGAGGGGGCCTCAGAGCCGATCTCCAGTGATAATTCGATAGCGTCAATCAGCTGCCCGGTCAGCATATAGTTTGGAATTTTATACTCGACAAATCCGCGGCCAAACCACAGGATATGGGCATGCATGCGGTCCGGGTCCAGAAAATAACGGGGATCATCATACTGTCCGATCACATGGGTGGATGTAGCTAAACCGCATGTCGGATACACATCGAAATGGGTGTAATGTCCGACAGGAATGGATACCTCGTGAAACTTGCGGGATATGCCGCTTTCCTGGGGCATGGAGATGCCAATCCAGTCCACGGCCAGGCTGTTCATTTTATGTGTGCCGCCGTCCTTGCGGACCATTTTGGACTGGATGATGCCAACGTCCTGAAGCTTGCGAACATGCATGGTGACGATTGCACTGCTTAGCCCCAGCGATGCTGCAAGGTCCTTCACATTCATTGGTGTTTCGGCGACAAGACGGATAATCTGCAAGCGGACTTCACTTGCCAGTGCTTCATATAATGGGAGCCATTCGGCATCGGTATTTGCTCTGATCACAGGTGTTCCTCCAATTTCATTTATAGAATTAAGTTAAACATAAATTCATTGAAAAGAATAATGTTTTCTGAATTTCTGGTTGAAATATGTGGTGTTATCGATTTTAATATAAATATGAACGTTGATCCATAGAATATCAATTAATTTTTTTATTAATCTTAAAGGAGATGAGATCATTCATGGAAAAAGCGAAAATGACGGTAGATAAAGATTTTACGATTGGTGAAGTCGATAAGCGTTTGTATGGATCCTTTATTGAACATCTTGGACGTGCTGTATATGGCGGGATTTACGAGCCTGGGCATGGTTCAGCAGATGAACAGGGATTTCGCGCAGATGTACTGGAGATGGTGAAGGAGCTGCAGGTGCCGATTGTACGATATCCCGGGGGCAATTTTGTATCCGGTTACAATTGGGAAGACAGCGTTGGACCTGTGTCCGAGCGTAAACGCAGGCTGGAGCTTGCCTGGAGAACGATTGAAACGAATGAATTTGGTTTTAACGAATTCGTGGATTGGGCGAAAAAGGCTAACTCCGAGGTGATGATGGCGGTGAACCTGGGGACACGCGGGGTCGATGCTGCGCGTAATATCGTAGAATACAGCAACCATCCGGAAGGTTCGTATTACAGTGATCTTCGGATCAAGCACGGATACAAGCAGCCGCATGGTGTGAAAACCTGGTGTCTGGGGAATGAGATGGACGGTCCTTGGCAGATCGGGCATAAAACAGCCGAGGAATATGGTCGCACAGCTGCGGAAGCAGCCAAAGTCATGAAATGGACTGACCCAACGATTGAACTCGTTGCTTGCGGAAGCTCGCATCTGGGCATGCCTTCCTTCCCGGACTGGGAAGCAACGGTGCTGGATCATACGTATGATCATGTCGAATATCTCTCTTTGCACCAATATTACGGCAACCCGGATAACGATACCCCAACGTTCCTTGCGCGTTCATTGGAAATGGATCGTTTCATTGATACGGTAAAAGCGACTTGTGATTACATGAAAGCAAAGAAACGCAGCAAAAAGACAATGTATTTGTCCTTTGATGAGTGGAACGTATGGTATCACTCCCATGAGAACGACTCCAAAATGGACCCGTGGCAGATCGCTCCTCCGCAGCTGGAAGACATCTATAATCATGAAGATGCGCTTCTGGTAGGCTGTATGCTGATTAGCATGCTAAAACATGCGGATCGGGTCAAAATGGCTTGTCTGGCTCAGCTCGTCAATGTTATTGCTCCAATCATGACAGAAACAGGTGGAGGCTCATGGAGACAGACGATCTTCTATCCATTTATGCATGCCTCTGTGTATGGTCGTGGAACGGCGCTGGTGCCGCTGATTCAATCACCTAAATATGACACCAAACAAATTACGGACGTTCCTTATCTGGAAGGTATTGCAGTGCATAATGAGGAGCAGGGTGAGGTCACTGTGTTTGCGGTTAACCGTCATCTGGAACAATCTCTCCCGCTTGAGGTTGATCTGCGCAGCTTCGGTAAATGCAGCTTGATCGAGCATATCGTGCTGGAAGCAGATGATCTCAAAGCAAGCAACACAGCTGTCCAGCCTGATCGCGTCGTTCCGCATAACCGCGGTGGAGCCTCAGTATCCGATACACTGATCACAGCCAGTCTGGCGAAAGCATCCTGGAACGTGATTCGTTTGAAGGTACAGTAAGAGCGGATAAAGGAAATGCACGAGTCATGAGATGAGTTAAGGGAAGCGTTAATCGTAGTCTAGAGTAGAGTAGAGTAGAGGGTATCAGGTCAGCGAAAGGAAGCACAAGGGAACGAAAGAAAATTATAAGGAAGCATAAGGACGGTAAAACCAGCCAGAACTTCAACGATGGCAAGCGGAGGGACGGAGTAAAGTGAAGCCCGAAGCGGGCTGAAGCGGAGTGAAGGTCGAAGTGGTGTGAAAAAATCTGGATGCGAATATCGCATCCAGATTTTTTTAGCCCCGGGAGCCGAAGCCGCCCCGGGAGCCGAAGCCGCCCCGGGAGCCGAAGCCGCCCCGGGAGCCGAAGCCGCCCCGGGAGCCGAAGCCGCCCCGCGATCCGAAAGCAATCCCTGACGTAATGTCCGACAGGAACAGGATGTTTTTATAGGATGAGTTTGCAGTCTGAGTGAGCTCGGTGTGCGGGGGAGTTCTTCTGCCAAGGGCAGCACAATTCAGCACTCAGCAGCGCTAACGATCTCAGGAAAGCTTATTTAGCTGCTTATCATCGCTTTCAAAAGCTAACGATTCCCAGAAGCCTTATTTCACCGAAATGAGCCGATATTACGCAGAAAAAGGGCCAATTCGCACAAATAGCGTCGCCTGGATTCGTTAGAATTTCAAAGTCGCCGAAAAGCTGCGAATAGCGTCATCTCGAATCGTTAGAGCTGCGAGGCCAAATACGAATGTAGGAGTTGTTACACAAGTTAAGCCTAGAAGTCTTCGATGCCCATATACAAATGCAGGATATGTTACATGCTGCAAGGTTAGCAAGCAGGGAGTCAATTCAGCAGCATTTATTATCCACCGAGAATGAGTTTCTCTCAAAGGCTTATACCTATTTCCAAACAAAAATGATAGCGTATTCACAACTTTAATTTTTTTGGCGAAAAAAGTCGAATTATATCAACTAATACAATATGTTTTGTGATAGTATAGCAGTATATTCCAGACGAAATCGTGTGATACGGGGGTGTCCCTCGCGTAAGCCGTCCAGGGATATACACAGGTGAAAAAGGGAGAGCGATGCTATGGACCGAAGGCTGATTTTGAGATTGACAGCAATTTGCATGATTGTAAGTTTGGTGATGACGATGTGGGGGAAAGTGCCTGTTGTGCTTGCCGCTCCAGCTGCACCGATGGTTACCTCCAAGCTGGAAAGCATTGAGGTATCCAACTTTGTAAGTGGTGCAACATTAAACCTCTATCGTGCCTCAGGCGGGGCGCCAATATCTACTGTGCAAGATGTTACAGGCCCCACTTACCTGTTTGATCCCGTTGTTCCTGACAAGGACCAGTACTATGTAACGCAAACGGTGAATGGAGAAGTCGTCGGATATTCCCCCTTTGTCAATTCCGAGCTGCGCAAGCCTCAAGCATCAGGGGATGTAGAGGAAGTGAGGGTTAGCAATGTATACCCTGGAGCGGAAGTAAAGCTGTATGAATCCAACGGAACCTTGGTCAACATCACAGGGGAGCTTCAATCCGATGGCACTGTGCTGTTCAAAGAGGTGAAACCTGGTATAAATTACTACACTACACAGAGTATCAATGGAGTCATTCAAGGTTCCAATACGGTGACGGTCACTCCCCAAAGGCCTGTAGCCGAAGGAGAACCGGGACAGATCAAGGTTAGCGAATTTCATTCGGGGGCCATACTGAAGCTGTATCAGGCGGATGATGGTACCCTGGAAGCTACTTCACTTCCCGTAACAGACCCTACGTATACGTTTGAGTCTGTTGTACCCCGCAAGAGCCAATATTACGTAACGCAAACCTTTAACAACGTAGAAAGTACAAATTCCGATTTTACGAGTTCCATTTTGCCAAAACCACAGGCCAGTGTGGACGGTGATTCAGTCAAGGTCAGCAGCATTTATCCCGGAGCAGCCGTTTCTCTGCACAAAGGGGATGGAAGTCTCGTTTCCGATACACCCGATGTGCAGCCAGATGGGACAGTCATCTTTCCTAATCTCGCCAGTCGTACCTACTACTACGTGAAGCAAACGATTAATGAAGTCATCAGTGAATCAGACCCGGTTTATGTTGAACCGGACATTCCTGTTGCGCCTGTAGCTCAAGGCAAGCTGGAGAGCATCGATGTCAGCGGATTCACATCAGGTGCAACCCTGAAGCTTTACCAGAAGTCGGATAACTCGCTTATAGCCACAGCAGATGCTGTGACGCAGATCCCGTACCTGTTCCAAACGGTCGAGCCTAAAACTGGAGGGTATTATGTCACACAGACGGTTAACGGGGAGCAAAGCGAGAATTCTGAATTTGTAAATTCCGAGTTGCGACATCCTGAAGCTAGTGCTGATTCCATTTCAGTCACGATCAGCAATGTATATCCAGGAGCCACCGTTTCTTTGTACAAAAAGAATGGAGAGCTTGTTTCTTCCGATACGCCGAACTTGCAGCAGCCGGGCAAGGTTATTTTCACAGGTTTGGAGAAACGGACCCAATATTATGCTCAACAGCAGATTAACGGCGTAGTTAGTGTAACGACGAGCTTTGTCGAGCTATCTATTAATACGCCCGGCAGGCCGATAGCGGTCAAGGGAACAGAATATATTGATGTCAGCGGATTCACTTCCGGTGCTATACTGAAGCTCTATGAGGCGGAAAGCGATACTCTGAAAGCTACCTCTGAACCGGTTACAGAAAGCACGTATCGTTTTGAGAACGTAATACCGGACAGCAGAGAGTACTATGTCACTCAAACGGTAAATGGAGAAGAAAGCAACAATTCCGATTTCATCGGCGTGGACCTGCGGAAACCTGTAGGTAGTGTGGGTATCGGGTATCTGGATGTGGATGAAGTCTATCCCGGAGCAACAGTCAGCTTATATTTGACGGACGGTACACTTGTTTCCAATAGTCCCGAACTGCAATTTGATGGCAAAATGCGATTCGGCAATCTGCCAGCTGGCGGTGAGTATTATGTCGTACAGAGCGTAAATGGTGTAATCAGTGAGGCAACGCCTTGGCTGATGATCCCTACCGTTCCTCATGCGCCTAAGAATGTAAAAGCAACAACCGGCAACGCTCAAGCAACCATTACATTTGATACACCACGTCAGGATGGAGGCAGCCCGATCACGGAATATGAAGTAACAGCTTCACCAGGCAATATTCAGGTCAAGGGAGTCTCAAGTCCAATAACAATAACAGGTTTGACGAATGGCACAAGTTATACGTTCACGGTTAAGGCGATTAATGCGGTAGGCAGCAGTTTGGCATCTACGCCATCCAATTCAGTGACTCCGGCAGTACCTTCAAGTGGAGGTGGCTCAGACAGCAGCTCCGGCTCAGGCAATGCAACAGGAGGTACATCATCATCTACACAGACAACCGTCAGCCAAGGCATTAACGTTCTTGTGAATGGTGTATCCGAACAGATCGGCTTTTTAACTCAAACGACCAGAGATGGTCAGGTTGTAAGCAAGGTAGGCGTTGATCCCGAAAAATTAAAACAGAAGCTGGCTGCTGAAGGCCCAGGCGCGTTGGTCACGATTTTGGTCCCTTCTGGTGCAGACGTGCTGATCGGAGAACTGGACAGCTCCATGATTCGGGATATGCAGCAGTCGAAGGCCGTATTGAAGCTGCAGACCGATTTCGCAACGTACAGCCTTCCTGTACAACAGATTTCACTCGATTCCCTTGCCCAAGGCTTGGGGGGTGACAAAGCTCTGCAAGACATGAAAATCCAAGTGGAGATGGGCAAACCCTCTCAGGTAGAGAGTGATGCCGTGAATCGGTCCCTACAACAGAACCAGTTCACACTGCAAGGAATGCCTGTTGAGTTTAAGGTGGGGGGGACATACGGAGACCAGTCTGTAGATATCCATCAGTTTAATACTTATGTCGAACGAACGATCACTCTCGAAAAAGGGAAAACACAATCCGGCATCACTACAGGCGTTGTTGTGAACCTGGACGGAACGGTAAGGCATGTACCTACTCGTATTGTCCTGAGAGATGGAAGATATGAGGCAGTAATCAACAGTTTAAGCAACAGCACCTATGCGCTTATTCTCAATCCGGTTCAATTTGACGATGTAGCGGGGCACTGGGCACAGAACGCGGTCAATGATATGGCTTCCAGAAAGATCATTGAAGGGACGGGGAACGGCAACTTTAGTCCTGATCAGTATATGACTCGCGCTGAGTTTGCCGTGATCATCACCCGGGCATTGGGCATAGCACCAAGAGCTTTGAACAGCACATACTCTGATGTGCCACAGAATGTATGGTATTCCGCAGCTGTTGGCAGTGCGCGCGAGTATAATCTGATACAAGGTTATGCGGATGGAAGTTACCAACCTGATCGGAATATTACTCGTGAGGAAGCCATGCTTCTCTTAGCCAGAGCGATGGAACTTAGAACAGGACCGGCTTCAATCACTGAGCAACAAGCTCGGCAGATTATCGCAGACCGCGGTCTGGAAAAAGGGATTTCCTCCTGGGCCATCAAGGGCGCAGCCCAGATGATTGAAGCGGGAATCGTGACGGGTCGAAGCAAAGGTGAGCTGGCTCCTGATGCGTTCGTTACCCGTGCGGAGGTTACACAGATGGTAGCACGTTTACTTTCGAAGGCTGGTCTGATCTAGGGTTGAATAAAGCAAGACGTAAAGACCGCATAGCCCTGGTGACAGGCAATGCGGTCTTTGCTGATAACGTATATTTTATGCAGCTTCAATTTCAAACCTTCCCGCCAAACTCCAGGCTTTCGCCATCATGTGGAATAAACACTTGCCCATCCAACTGCTCAGATGCCAGATAAGCGGCAAGATCTGCACGTGTTGTCATACAGTGATTGATGGCGTCCATGTGAACGGCGATGAGGTGGGCTGAAGGTGCAGCGCGTTTTACAGCGGCGACATCGGGCCCGTCCATCGTGATGGGATCACCTTGCAGGAAGCGGGCGCCTCCGGCATTAACAACAATGACCTCTGGATTATAGGTTTTAATGGCTTCCGCAGGCTCCTCACACCAGATGGTATCCCCGGCAATATAGGTGACGGGTTCTCCAGCCGCTTCAAGCACAAAGCCGGATACATTCCCCATACGCTCGCCAATCTCACCTGTACCGTGCTGCCCTGAAGTACGAGTAAACTGTATCGATTGATGCTCATGCTGTATATCGACAGGGGTTACGTTAATAAATCCGGCTTCGATGAAAATATGCTCATCCCCAGGCTGGCATATCAGCGGGATATCTTTGCGCAGCTGCCTTGCAGCGGCTTCATCCCAGTGATCGGGGTGCGTGTGCGTTACGAGCAACAGGTCGGGATTCAGAATATTTGTCTCGACATCGGGCAAGCTGACCCGGGGATTGCGCAGATCATTCGGTGTATTTGAAAAAGCAGGCATGCTCTCGGCATCCATCAGCATCGGATCAACCAGAATGTTCAAACCTGCATAGTGCAGCCACAAGGTGGCATTTCTAATCAATTGAATTTTCATTTCATTTGCACTCCTTCATGTTCTCTCTTAGTATTATCCTATATGTTATACAAACCGATTCACGTCGTACATAACCTGCTGAATGCAGATCGGCCTGACGATTTTCAAGGTGAAAGGAGTGCTGAATATCCATGAACGAAACGATAGATGCGACGGATTTACGTATTCTGCAGATCCTCATTCAGGATGCCAAACGGTCAAACAAGGAGATTGGGGAAGAGGTGCATCTTACGGGGCAGGCGGTTGGAGCAAGAGTCCGCAAGCTGCAGGATATGGGGGTTATTGAAGGGTATACGGTAAAATGGAACCCGGAACGCGTCGGCCTGTGCCTGCAGGCGTTTGTCACGGTATTTCTGAACTCTGGCGACAAACATTCTGCCTTTCGTGCTTTTGTGGCAGCGCGTGAGGACATCGTTGAGGTCCACCGTGTAAGCGGGGAAGGTTGTTACCTGATGCAGGTGCAGACCGGATCGACCGAACAGCTGGGTGAACTGCTGGAGGCGCTGCTGCCCTTGGGCAATTATAGAGTGAATTTGTCCATTGGTGTAGAGAAGTCCAGGAAATAAGAGGGGGCGAAGGCTATTTGGAAGCTGTCACAGCCAGATCAGTCTCGATCCGGCTGCTGATGTTCCCTTAACGTCTGCTGAAGCAGAGCCAAAGAGTGATGAATTCTCTTTTTTCCAAGCAGATGATCGGAGTGGATATGAACGCGTGTGCCATCCTTCAGATATATGGCATACATGGGGGAGCGGGATAGCTGCCACTTGCTCTGAGCCGGGGTGGTCAGCTCAATCTTGCGAATCTGGTCCCACGGGAGATCACGGTGCCCGGCGTGGAGATGCTGCTGATCCCATGACACGAGCACGGTTGAACGCTGAAGGGAGCGATTCAGGAACATAAAGAAAAAGGGTCCCACCATCCACATACCGAGTATAGCGGCCATAGGATAATAGATTTTCTCTACACTTTCTGTCTGCCCGGCCACAATGATCCATAAGAGCAGCACACACAAGACAAGGAACAGGAAGCAGAGGCTTCCTTTCCAGATGGCTGTGATGCGACGATAACGAATTTCTCCGATTTCCCCGTGCTGATGTTCGGATGAGGCAGAGTGCATATGCATAGTTATTCCTCCTTGGTAATCCCTGGCTCCATATGTAAAATTGCCGCCTGCATCAGCAGAGCGGCATGTTTGACGTGTGCAGCCTATAGTGTAATTTACGAGTTCAGGCGGCAATTAGGTGCAGGAGTTGTGAACAACTTATTAAACCTGTCATTTCTCATGTTCATTTGCCAGAATAGTCATGATCACGGTGTTTACGAAGAGCCGCTACTTACCCCAGCTTGCTCGACTGCTGCCCGGCTTCGCGCGCGTGCTGGTATAAATCCGCATACACGCCTTGCAGCGCAACCAGCTCCTGATGTGACCCTTCCTCCACAATAGCACCGTGCTCCATCACCAGAATTCGATCGGCATGCATCACCGTGGACAGACGATGTGCAATAACAATCGTTGTTCTGCCTTGGGAGACGGACTCCAGAGCATGCTGCACAAGCTGTTCGGTGTGTGAGTCGAGATTTGCAGTAGCTTCATCCAGAATAAGCACCCGGGGCTGGAAGACGACGATTCGTGCAAAAGAAATCAGCTGCCGTTCCCCGGCAGACAGTCCGCTTCCACGCTCCGACAGGCGAGTATCGTATCCTTGCGGTAAACGACGGATCATCGCATCTGCGCCAACGAATCGGCAAGCCTCCATCGCTTGCTCCCGTGTAATATCCCCTCTGAACATGCGCACATTATCAATAATCGTTCCTGAGAACAGGAAAGGCTCCTGCTGAATCAGACCAACAATACGGTGAAGTGAAGCTTGTGGAAGTTGGCGAATGTCGGTGCCATCAATCTGAATGCTGCCCTGATTCACATCGTAGAAACGATTGAGCAGGGAAATCAGCGTGCTTTTGCCAGCGCCGGTTGTTCCCACAATACCGACCATTTCACCCGGATAGAGGTGCAGGTTCATGTTTTGAATAATTGGCCGGTCTGCACGGTAACCAAAGGACACGTCATTAAAATCAATCTGGCCCATAACCTGCTGCGGCTCCAGAGCAGATTTGCTGCCTGGCTTGGGGTCATGCACTTCAGGTCTAGTACTCAAAATGTTCCAGATCCGATCCATAGAAACGGTAGTGGACTGGAAGGTGTTCCATTGCATCGTAATCTGGTTGATGGGCTGGAAGAACTGCCGAATATAGCTAATGAATGCGTACAGCACCCCGACTTGCAGAGATTCACCAAGCACAGCCCTCCCGCCGAGCCAGACCATCATCACCAGAGCTGCGTTACCCAGAATGTCAAACGTGCGGTTAAATATCACATTAGAACGTGCCTGTGCAATGTTGGCTTGCAGGTGTAGGAAGTTCTGCTCCTTGAACCGTTTTTTCTGCTCTTCCTCCTGATGAAATGCCTGGATTAGGAACATACCGGACAGGTTTTCCGCAGTGAACGCAATAAGACGCGAAAGCCGGGTACGTGCATTCTGGTAGGCTCTCCGCAGCTTGTGGCGGAATAAGGCAGCTACAACGGCGATAACAGGCAGTACGATGAGTGAATAACTGGCTAGCACAGGATCAAGCTGAAACATAAAAAAGATAATAAGCACCAGCATCATGCCATCCCGGATCAGACTAAGCAGCACCTGTGTGAAAAAACTGCTGATCGTTTCCGTATCACTGGATACATTGGTCACCAGACTGCCGATATGAAAGCGGTCGAAGAAGGACATCGACATTTTGGAGATGTGCCTGAACAGGTCTTTACGAATGCGAGAGACGATGCTCTGACCGACATGCTGTAACAGATTGTTTTGTACATACGTGAAAATAAAACTGATCATAGCCAGCCCTAGGAAAATGGCAGCAAGCTGAACAAGAAAGCTGATGCTCGTTTGACCCACAGCCAGATGGTCATCGATGGCGATCTTCACCAGATAAGGCTGCAGCAAATCTGCCGATATGCCGAGCAGGGAGCAGCAGAAAATCCCGGCGAAAGCCCACCGATGCGGCTTGGCATATCCCATCATTGCTTTAAACGAAGCGCGTTTACTGTGCTGATCCCCAGTGACTGTGTCAGAGTCGGGTTCTGCTTGATTGTTAGTATCATTTGTGGCTTCTGAATGCTGCGTTCTGTTCTTATGCTTCTCCTTGCCATCCGCGTCAGACATGATGTAATCCCTCCTCCTGCAAGCGATAGGTCGCTGCGTACAGGCCTTTGGCAGCCATCAGCTCGGCATGGCTTCCCTGTTCAACAATCTGTCCTTCATCCAGCACGATAATGTGGTCTGCATGACGAACCGCGCTGATGCGATGGGAGATGATCAGGGTTGTTTTGCCTTTGCCCAGCTTGCGCAGACTGCGCAGAATGCCGGTCTCGGTAACCGCATCTACGGCGCTCATGCTGTCGTCCAGAATAAGCATCTGGGCTTGCTTGATCAGCCCGCGGGCGAGACTGGTGCGCTGTCGCTGTCCACCCGATAACGTAAGTCCGCGTTCGCCGAGCAGCGTATCGAAACGGTCAGGGAAACGTACAATATTTTCATAGATCATTGCTTGTTTGGCGCTGTCCTCGACATCACCAAGCGGTGCTTCCCGATTGCTGAAGGCAATGTTGTCACGGATGGTGGTACTGAACAGAAATCCATCCTGAGGAACATAAGCGATCCGTGATCTCAGACTGTCCAGTGACAGTTCACGAATGTCTGTGCCATTGATGAAAATGCTGCCTTCCGGCGGCTCGTATGTACGAAGCAGCAGCTTGACCAGTGTGCTTTTCCCTGACCCTGTTTTGCCGACAATGCCAACCGTACGACCTGCTCCAATTCGGAGCTGAATCTGCTTTAAGGCTGGAGCTGCGCTGCCCGGATAATGGAACGTCAGATTCCGGATCGTAATCTCCTGCACATTGTGCAGCGTCTCTGCTTCTGCAATTTCACGCACATCCGGAACCTCACTGAGCAAGTCATTAACTCTTTCGAGCGAGGCCCCTGAGCGCTGCATCGTATTAATCACGTTGCCAATCTGCTGGAGCGGGCCCATGATCATGCGCAAATATAAGGTCAGGGCGACAAAGCTGCCCAGCGTAATGGAATGCTGCATCGTCAGAATACCGCCAACCAGCAAGGACACGACGAGAGACAACGCACCCAGCAAAGGCAGTGCAGCTTGAAAAAGAGAAGACAGGCGAACCAGGCGCAACTGCTTGGTTTTAATATCATCAACCGTTGCGCCAAAACGTGAACATGCACTGTCCTCAATAGCAAACGTTTTGATCACACGAATACCGCCGAGCTGTTCTTCGGCAGACTCCGTCATCGTGGCGAGAGCTTCCTGCACATCCCGGGAGCGCTTTCGTATTCGCGGGCCGAAGAAAACAACCAGGAAAGGAATCGCGAGCAGGGGCACAATGCTGATCAGGATCAGTGTGAGCGGAATTCCGCTCAGCAGCATCATCACGATACAGGAAAGCAGCAGAAACGTTGCGTTGGTCGTCATGGTAACCCCGTTCGAGATAGCTTCACGGACGGAGGTGACATCATTCATGAAATAGCTGAGCAGCTTGCCGTTGCCCTGTTTGGAAAAATAATGCTCACTAAGCTCGGAAAATTTGCGGAAAATCCGCTCCCGTGTCATGAATTCGAAACGGCGGCCCAGCTTCATAATCATGAATTGGCCGGTGCCAAACAGCAAGTTGTAGGCAATGGCAACGGCGAGCAGGGATAAGCTGTAACGAATCACCGTCTGCATCTGAAGCGTGTTTTGCATTAATTGATCCGTGAAGCTGCCCAGAATACGGGGCAAGGAGGCCTGACCAACGTTGGATGCAATGATTAAAAGAATAGCCAGGAGATAGATGGGCCAATGGGATAACACATAACCGCGCAGCAAACCTTTTTTGGACATAGGTGTGGGTTCTCCTTTGGTTGGTTAGAGCTATGGAACGATTGGAGCGCTTGTTTCATACAAACGAAGTCAAGAAAAGGGCAGACACCTCGATGTTAGCGTGTCATGCCCTCTTACTGTATGCGAACTTGTTTGTAATTTATCCGTCATATGATGAATTCTCTATTTATATTTTCGCGCTAATGTGGGCTGTTGTCAATGAACCTGCTCATCCTTGAAAGTGGGAAGCTGTCAATAGATCCACAAGCAAATGTGAAAAGAAATACGTCAAGGGAACACTTCAAAGTGTGAATACCTATCAATAGGTGAAATGCACGTCGTATACAGTCTACATACGGTTTTACAGGTGATATGACAACATAACATACGTTGCCGATATGCAGCAATTCATATGCATGGTTACGAAATTGTATTCACCAATTGCCAAATGAACTGAAACATTTTCCGGGGGTGTCCCGTCTGTAGGGATGAAAAGGTGAAAAAAAGGTTTTACTAAATATGATGGAGGTGCCAGGAAATGAAACATAAAAAAGGTTTGGCTGCAACACTTGCACTTTGCGTTTCTTTGACAGCAGGAGGTGCTTCGGTATTTGCATTTTCCGACATCAAGGATGAGGGGCAAAAGGCGGTTGTAGATTCATTGAAATCGAAAGGGGTCGTAAACGGAGTAACGTCAGACCTGTTCCGTCCAGATGCAGCTTTGTCCGAGCCGCAAGGGATCCAGATGATTGTCAAAGCGTTTGGTTTGAAAAATGCATATGCGGAAGCTGCCGCTCAGTCTAAAATCAGTCCGAACACCTGGTATGCGGATGCTGTGCAAGCAGCCACTCAGAATGGTCTGTCCATTCCGGTAGAAGTGAATCCCCAGGGCAAGATGACGCGTGAGCAATTTGTTATTTTGCTGCATGAGGGAATTGGCACAACCGGGAATTATCCCGTAATCATGAAGTATAATGAAGTTAAGGATGAAAATAAATTAAGTAAGGACGCTATATCTGCGGTCCAGAACCTGCTGAATATGAACATCATTGAGCTGGACAAGGACGGGAATTTCCGCCCAGATCAGTCGCTTACCCGTATGGAGGCAGCAAGCATGATTTTCAATGCGCTTGAATTTGTGGATCAGCACAATGGCGGCGGTTCAACTGAACCGGCTCCAACGAATCCAGGAGAAGGACAGCAAGCCATCGTACCTGCGGTAACGATCAGCAAGGTGGATGACAAAACGAGCAAAGTTACTTTGACCGCCGAAATGCCGCATCCGGGGTACGGATTGAAGATTGATGAAGTCAAACTGGAGCAGAATAATCGGGCGATCGTCAAATATTCTATCCTGCAGCCTGATCCAGACAAGATGTATCCGATGGTGATTACCAAAGTGACGGCAGAAGCCGAAATTCCAACAGGCTACACTGCTGAAGCACAGCCTTCCGGCAAGTAAATCGGGGTACGCGGGTTGTTCGTATCACGGTTGCTTGCGCAGCAAGCAAATTAGGCAACTGGAAGAACGTTAGAGAAGCAGAAAAACCAGAACACCAGAACTCCAGAACACCAGAAAAACCATCTAGCGGACCGTATTCTCTGAGGAAATGTGTTAGACAAAAACCAATTTCGGGATCTGTTTAACACTGAACTAGGGCGCGTCTGAAAACGCTGAAGTAGAAGGCAAACCGTTCTCCTGGGGGAGCCAACTTTGCTGAAGTTTCGTTCCAAGCCCGGATGTTTTCCACTGGCGTGCCAGGGCATGTCAAGGGAAAGTGATGCAGCAGGGGGCGAAAGGGCAGTAAATGATGTACTACAGTGAATTTCGAGACACGCCCCAGGGAGAACGGGAGGCCAGATGGTTTTTTTTGCAATTGGAGATGAAGTTGCTGGAAGCTGCTGCTTTGTTTCAAGCGCTAACGATCTCCACAGACCTTATTGGAGCGAATATGGGATGTTTCACAATCTAACGATTCTGAGAGACGCTATTTCTGCGAATTCAGCTAAAAATGCTTGGAAAAAGGGCTGAATCGGGAGAATAAGGCTTCTGGTGATCGTTAGAATCTCAGAAGGGCAAAAAGTGGCATAATAGCGTCTCCTGAATTCGTTAGAAGCTTTAAGTTTAACTTCAACGTGACTTCATCACGTCTTCATCATGTCTTCGACATCACTTGGACGTGTTTCCCCCGAGTCGCGGTGTATCATTTCTGTATCTCCGGCGTACCTTTCATGTCTTCCACATCTCATGAATATGTCTCCAACGAGTCTCCAACATCTCATGGATATGTCTCCAACGAGTCTCCGATATCTTTTTGTATCTCCAGCATGCCTTCTATGTCTCTATGATATCTTATATACTCAACCCAAAGTGTCTTCAGCGTAACTTAAACCGAGCCTATATCATATTTTTTCAGCACGTCCCCGAAATCCTCTTTTTCCGATTAATCCTGCGGTGCAGGTTCATAATTAAACCAGTCAAACCGTGCGGGAGTTGGGGCCTCTGCCGGAGAGTATGCATACATCCCAACAATGATACCGGTGAAACCTCCTGCTACCTCGCTGGAAAGCAAGTGTGTTTCCGCAGAGCCCAGAGAATAAATATCTGATAATTCATGTTTTATTGAAAATGTAAATTGATCAGGGTCAGCCTCCACATGCAACGTTACAGGGCCATCATCACAATCACAATCCAGCACCTCTTCCAGTCTCAGTGAGCCGACAGTACGCCGCCATATCCATTTCTTTTCTCCATGGATACGTTTAATAGCCAGATCATAATGATACTTCTCATTCATATACACCGTTAATCCTGCTTCTTCATTCTCATAGGCTGGCTCGAAATCAAGCATGGCAGCTATGCTGCAACAGAAATGACTCAAGCGGCGCCCTACAAAAGCTGGATTTTTCCCGTCATCCAGTGAAGCTGAGTGTCCATACAACGTGAGATGCCCTGGAGATTCATGGAGTGAAACGCTATTCGGTGCAGGATTGCGCAGGTGAATCCAGTCCAGTCCGAGCGCAGGCTGATCGAAATGATCCAGAGACACCTGGGCAGGCCATTTGAATTCGGGCAGGTTGGGACTGTCCATAACAGCATGGAGTCGGCCGTTCTCACCAATCATTGGCCAGCCATCAGGCGTCCAGGTTACAGGAGCCAGAAACGTCTCGCGCCCCAGATGATGCCGCATAGGATAGGCAGGCGGGCGAATACCAAGGCATACAGCCCACCAGCTGCCATCCTGTATTTGTACAAGGTCTGCATGTCCAACAGCATGGATACTCGATTTCAGGCTGCGATTGGACAGAATCGGATTATGTGGACACGGTACATATGGCCCATATGGAGCATCACTGCGTGCAACGGTTTCCATATGTCCGTACTCCGTTCCGCCTTCAGCAATCATCAGGTAGTAGAAACCGTTAATTTTGTAAAGGTGAGGAGCCTCGGGAGCAGCACCGCCAGTTCCCTTCCAGATGAGACGACTCTCGGATAGTTTATGGCCCGTTGAGATATCAATCTCGCATTGATAGATTCCTTCACCGTCCTGTCCATTGCAAGCTGACTGAAAGTATACACGACCATCTTCATCAAAGAGAAGGGAAGGGTCTATTCCGTCCTGAGCTACATAGACAGGTCGTGACCATGGGCCTTCAGCCTGCTCACTTCGCACATAGAAGTTGCCACCGCTGCTGACATTGGTGGTCGCCATATAGAAAAAGCCCTCGTGATAACGGAGAGTGGGGGCGTAGATGCCCCCGGACCGCCATGCATTGTCAAGTGAAAGCTGTTCAGTGGTCGTCAGAACATGGCCAATCTGATGCCAATGCACGAGATCCTTGCTGTGAAAAATGGGCACGCCGGGAAAATATTCAAACGTGCTGGTCACCAGATAGTAGTCATCCTGGACACGGCATATGCTCGGATCAGGGTAGAATCCCGGAATAATCGGATTTGAATAATTCATCTGGATCATACCTCTATTCATTCCAGAGCTTAACGCGATTCTGAACGTATTGCGTGAAGCCCTTTTCCATTTTTTCAACCCCGGCATCAAGCAGCTTCTGTTGATAATCATTCCAGATACTTTCGAACTCCTCCGGTTTGGACATGATGGCCAGCGGAATCTGGCGCCAAGTGATATCCTTGACCTTGTTGGCAATGACGTTGATCTCATCTTCACTTGGGACTGAGATATTCCATACAGCTCCCCAAGGTTTCACGGGAAAGTCTTTTTCATTTGGAAATAAATCCATCCATGTGTTGGCGTTATAGGCCTGGAGTGTTTCTTTATCTGCAGCGGTATAATTCTCCACGATCTGTTCCGGGTAATTTTTAGTAAAGTAATTGTCTGTAGAATCCTTGACACCATCTCCGTAATGAGCGCCCAGATTCGTGTAGAAGCCTATCCCGGATTCCCGGCTGAACGAAATACTATCGTTAACGATGCGCTCCTGAACTTCAGCAGGTACTACACGCTTGCCATTCTGAAGCTCATAATGCTTGCCTTGAATTCCCCAATTGTTCAGAACTTGCCCTTGCTCGGAAGCAAGGAAGTCCAAAAATTGAATGGCTCGGACGGGATCTTTACAAGCGTTAGTGATGCCTACACCCCACCCAGCCATAAAACCTGTGGACTGGAAACGGTTATCCTTGTATTGATCCGAAAGCATAACGGAATAATGACCATAAGTTTGATCATATTTTCCTTCGGCTTTGAGTGCCTTCTCCCCATCACCATAACCCCAGTCTACATCCGTCAGACCAATAACCCGGCCTGAAGCAATTTTAGCCTGATACTGATCGTTCTTCTGAACAAAGGATTCCTTGTCGAGCAGACCGGTATTATACATGTGGTTAAGCCACTGGAAATATTCCTTCTCACCTTCCGTGCGGAAGTGATATGTGGCTTCGTAAGTTTCAGGGTTTATATAATACTCACCGTCACCGGATTTGCCGGTTGTTTCCGCCGCAGGATTGGTCACGGTGATCTGTATGCGCCAATCATCGGCATTCAGGGTGAGACCGATATTGGGATTCCCTTTTTCGTCTACAGGGTGCTTCTCCAGATAATTGCGAATGACTTTTTCGAAATCCTGTACCGTTTTAATCTCTGGATATCCGGCTTCCTTCACCGCACGGTGCTGGAGTTCGAAGCCACTTCCGGCTACAAAATTGAGTCCGTCTATGGAAGAATACGTGGGAATAACATATATGGATGGGTCTTCATTGCTGTAGCGTAAACGTTTGATCTGTTCACCAAACAGCTTTTTGAGATTAGGTGCATGTTCCTCGATCAGATCGGTGAGATCCAGCATTGCTCCGGCATCAACGAGTTTGTCCAAATCTCCTTTGGGGCTGATCAGATCGGGGTAATCTCCGCTGGCCGAGATCAGAGCTAGTCGTTGTGAAGGATCAGCAACAGCAAATTCAGCGTTCAGGGATACACCGGTTTGTCTTGTGATCTCTTTTCCAACCGCATCCTGCATGTTATTCCAGTTTGGATTGGCGTCTGCGCCAAAGAAGCTGAAGGTTACGGGAGAAAGTTGATCCTCGGAAGTGCTACCGTTGTCTGCTTCCTGATTGTTGCTGCCGCATCCGGCCAGCAAGCTCATCGAAAGCGTAAGTGTGACGGAGAGTTTCGAGATGTTTCTTATCCATTGAGCCAAAATATAACCCCCTGTTGAGTTTTTTTGTGTTGAATGCGTTTGCAAACCATTGGGAAAATGAACTGAAATGCCAGCATATTCTGATGCTGCTCTGCGGCCACCTCATCGAGCTGCTGCATCACATCTGTCTGGTGTACAAGAGGAATTATATCGGCACTTCGAGTTGGATACCTTGATTTTTCGGTCCTGGAATAGCATGATATAGACATTCAATTCAGCGAGGGGTTTGGGAGGTGTGGCAACTGAGCAACGCGTATCTGGGATGGTTCACATCGGATGTACAGTTCCCGTTTTATATTCAATACGGCGGACATGATGAGGATACAGAGCTGCACAGGCACGCGGATTTCTCCGAACTTGTCATTGTGCTTAAAGGCCATGCCACGCATATCGTTAACCATGAGTCGTTTTTTATCAAAAAAGGAAATGCGTTTGTTATTAATGGTTCCACACCTCATGCATACAGGGAACCCCATGATTTTCAGATCTGCAACATCATGTTCAGACCTGAAATGCTCGCTTCGATCGGCCCTGATCTACGGAAATCGAACGGATTTCAGGCATTGTTTGTGCTGGAACCCATGTACCGCAATGCACATTCATATGCATCCAAGCTCGCCCTGCCCATCTCCGGCCTGGATTATGTCGAGTCTTTGATTTCCATGATGATTGAGGAATATCATAACAGGCAGCAGGGGTATCAGACGATGCTGCTTTCACGGTTTACGGAAATGGTTGTTTATCTTTCGCGGCATTACGATACGCAGGAGAACGGGATCGAAGGCAATCATCTCATGCATCTGGCTAATGCTATCTCCTATATCGAGGATCATTATCTGGAGCCGTTGTCGCTGGAGGAAGTAGCTGGTCATTCGAAAGTTTCAGTGAGACATCTCAATCGTATTTTCCAATCCTATTACGGTACAACACCCATCTCGTACATGCATAAGCTTCGTTTGGAAAAAGCATGTCACCTCTTAAAATATAGCAGTCTTCCGATTACTGAGGTTTCATATGAATGCGGATACAATGACAGCAATTACTTCACACGACAATTTACCAAAGCTTATGGAAGGTCTCCCAAAGGATTCAGGCAAAATGCGGGTGCCAAAGACAATGTGAATTAAAAGCGTAATACAGCTACAGCATAGAAACAAGCACTTGCAAAAATGACCTTTTGTTCTCTATGTTCTCCTATATAAAAACAAAAGTGCTCATACATCAAAGCAGGACTTTCCCCATGGAAAGCTCCTGCTTTGATGTGTTGAGCGTTCGGAACAATGTGCTTCTATCTATATCATTGGAACGAACAAGCCGGATTCATCTTTTAATCATGTAGCAATCTTCCGTCATCGTGCCACTGGCCGTACATTTGGTTTGCCCTCGTATGCATGATGAATTTATCAAGTCTGCTCTGAAAGAGCTCAGGCTGCCGTTGTACACTTTGAATGGTGTCGATGCGAACACGTTGATACAGCGGAGGAAATGCCAGGAAATTTTCATAGGTTTGCCTGTCTGCGGTTAACCTTTGTTGGATCTCGTCTTCGATGACAAAAGCTTCCGGGTTCAAATCAGGCAGAACTTTTCTGCCCTCATCCCGCATAAGACCAAGTCTGTCCAGACGACGTACACGCTCCTTGTTTAACTCGGTCCATGAACTCTTGCGGCTGCGTGGAGATAAGCGCTGTAACAGCCGGTTGTCAGCGGTTTTCTTTTTCACTCCATCAATCCAGCCAAAGCACAGCGACTCCTCAACCGCATCCAGATATAAGATTGTTTCGGCGCGTGGTTTTATGCTGACATGAACCCAGCAGTACGCATGTGAGATTCCATGCTCTTCTAACCACAGCCTTAACTCTTCTCTGGAAGTAAAGGGGAGTACATTTTCAGGTGAGAGAGTTTGCATCAGATCCAAGACCCTTCATCATGTTGTAATAGACTTCAAGCAGTACATGCTTATACAGCAGCATCGGAATTTGCAACTTCATTGGAGCCTTCACCTTCGTACCAGAAACGGAAGTAGTCGTTCATGATAGAGGCATGACCCAATTGACGCAGCATGGTGGAGATATTGCCCCGGTGATAGGTTCCGTGATTGACCAGATGAAAAATGATCTCTGCGAGACTGGTTTGACGCAGGCCCGCAAAGGGATTGTCGAGTGGAATGGTTTGCTCCAAATCTGCTTGCTGACGGAACCAATCAAGGAACTGATCGGATAGCTCGTCATAACGATCAACGTATTCTTCTATCGTGGCAAAAGTTTCTCCGTTACGCAGCATACAGAGCTGCAAAGCTTCAGGCATGCCTGTTCCGGTTAGGACCAGATACCACATCTGATCGACGGCATACAGATGACTCAGAGCATGAGCGAGAGTAGGAAAGGAGCTGCCAACTTCCTGATGCAGTACAGCAGGCGGAAGTTCCTGAATGCGCTGCATGATGGTGTGTGATGCCCAAACATGATAATGATACATTTGTTGCGGATGATTCATGAAGATCGTCTCCTTTATTTTGGCGATTAGTTGAGTGAGAGTGCTATCTTGCTGAAAAGATTATAAAAAAAGAAGTATGACAACAGCGTGTCATACTTCTTCTTCGCTTCTACCGAATATTATATTCATCGACTGTTATCGAGCATCATCTACAGAGCTTGCATGGAACAGGATCTACTAAGCTTATATCAAACATAATCTACTGATCCACGAAGGTTTTGTGAGATCAAACTAACCGAGCAGGGACTACCAGCGTTATCCACATTTCACATATCAACCTGGTTATAACGTTTCAGTGCATTTCGCAGTTTTGTCTCCAGAATATCCCTCAGTGCTGCAGGTTCAAGCACCTCTGCACCACTCCCCAGGCTGAGCAGGAACGACCATAACCACGGAGCGTGGAGCGGCCGATGAATCTGAATACGCATCGTCATGCTCCCATCCTCATGAAATTGTTTGTCTGCCTGCTGGAAATGATCCATAGCCTCTGCGAGTGCGTCTGGGTACACCCGAAACACCACATCCGTCATGGAATCCTGTGAGTCAGTAGGGGAGGAAGAAGCTTCATCAGCGGGGATCATGCGGGGTTTAAAAGAACGGTTTGTCAGATGTAAATGAAACATCCGCGACAGCCGGAATTCCCGATAATCCTGCCGGCTTCTGCAATATCCATATACATACCAGCTGCGATATTTATATTGGAGTCGAAGAGGCTCCAGTTCCCTGGTGGACCGCTCGTTTTTTGCATTAATATAATCAAATTGTACCGTCTGATGCTGTATAATTCCCGCACGAAGATACGGTAGGGAGTCTGGCTCTATACGATGGGTATCAAGGTCTACAGTCAAGCTTGGTTTCTGATGCTGATCACCAATCGTCTGCAAACGTTCAATCGTGCCTTGGGCACGCACATCATGAAAAACGGTAGAGAGACTGGTAAGCACGGTAATCAACGCATGTACGTCATACGAACCGAGCAGGCTCTTATCCATTTTATAACCGTCCATCATGCCATATCCGCCGTTCATTCCCTGATGAGAAACGACCGGGAAGCCCGCCGCACAGAGGACGTCTATATCCCGATAGATCGTTCTGGGCGACACCTGATATTCCTCCGCAAGTTTAGAGGCAGACAATACCTCATGATTCAGCAGCTTATAGATGATCGAGACTAACCGTTCCAGTTTCAAAAGAATCCCACCCGTTATTCCTTTTCTTCAACCTTCCAATCACTGTTGTACCGGCATTCCTGATCCCCTTCTCTAAAAGGGAACATGTATGATAGATCGTTTAGAAGCTTAGTCCTCCTGTACGTTATATAACACCCGTGCCAGCAGACCTTGACCGTAGTTGCCAAAGCTTTTGCCGAAAATGGTCAGGCCTCGTTTATTCACAGGGCCGTCAGTGACCGCGATCCGAAAATGGATATCACTTTTGTAATCCAGTCCGATATCATCCAGCGTGACGTCCGAAATCCGGCATCCGTCGATATAGCTGCCTTCCTTCGTAATACGAATGAGCTTCAGCATGCCGTATTGATTCAGATGCGGAGGCCACCAGTCTGGATTAAACGTGCCGCGTGTATCGCCAAAATCGCCTGGACTTGTCCAGAGCCCGATCTCTTTGCCATTGATATAGAAGTAAATATCGGACGGATAGTTATCACAGAAACCAGGGGCCTCAGAGCCGAGCTCCATAGACAGCTGGATTTCGTTAAACGTCTGATTAGGCTTGAGATAGTTAGGAATACGATATTCCAGATAACCTTCCGCCAGCCAGATCATCTCCGCATCAATCCGAAGCGGGTCGGCAAAATAACGTGGGTCATCGAATTCCCCGATAATGCTGTCTTTCGTTGCAATGCCGCACGTAGGCGCTGCCTGATAATCGCTGTAATGCCCGACCTGAATCTCGACCTCATACCGATTGTGAATCTCCTGCGAGCGCAGATCGACCATTAATTTTTCCTCGTTAAGGTAACAGATCTTCTGGATGCCATGTTTGCCAACCGCCGTATTAATCTCGATTAATCCGCTCTCCTCAAGCTTTTTGATATGCATTGTAATTGCACCGTTACTAAGTCCGAGCTTGGTTGCGAGGTCATTCAGATTAAGACTTTGGTTTTTGGCCAGCAGCTCGATAATCTGAATGCGAATTTCGGAACTGAGAGCTTTGAAAATGTTCACACCTGACATCAGATCTTTAATATAAATCATAGGTGGATGTCCTTTCCCCGTTCTGAACAAAGCCTATTTACGCAGACTTTTGCACATTTGACTGTTTTATTTCAGATAATTATAAATCATTACATGCTGGAAAGAAAGAGCCCGGGAAAGACTCAAGTCTCCTGTGTATACGTAGCTAAAATAAAACATATCCCATGAATATGTTCCATATTCGTTGAAATAAAACTTTGAATTAATTTATGTATATTTGAAATATACCATTGAATTGTCATGTAACCGCTTTTATAATCCTATTATACTTAAATTGATTTAATACTTCATGAACCAAAGCAACCATTTTATCAGGAGAGGCGGCGTTGTGTTATGGAGAAATTCAGCTTAAAGAAGATTTTGAGAGGCTTACAACGTTCAACAAAAAGACGTTGGGCACTGCCGGCATTGCTTGTATTGGTGCTGGTGCTTGCAGGACAGTTCAGGGCGTTAGCCGCGTTCTGGAATCTGACAGGAGACATCGCTGTTCATGATCCATCCATCATCAAAGAGGGCAATTCATGGTACACCTTCTCCACCGGCCCGGGTATTCAGGTGCTGAAATCGGATAACGGAACATCGTGGTACCGTGTACCACAGATTTTTTTGAGTGAGCCCTCCTGGTGGAATACTGCTGTTCCGGCACAGGCCAATCTGGACGTGTGGGCACCTGACGTGCAGCGATACAACGGCAAGGTGTGGCTGTATTACTCCATCTCGACCTTTGGCTCGAACAGGTCTGCGATCGGGCTTGCATCCGCAAACAGTGTTGGCGCAGGGCAATGGAAGGATGAGGGGCTTGTGCTGCAATCCACAACATCAAATAATTACAACGCCATTGATCCGGAGCTGGTCATTGATGCTTCTGGCAATCCGTGGCTTGCTTTCGGGTCGTTCTGGAGTGGTCTGAAGATTGTGAAGCTGGACAAAAATACGATGAAACCGACAGGCAGCATCTCTTCCATTGCAGCACGTCCCAATAACGGGGGCGCGATTGAAGCACCAAGTATCACGTATCGCAACGGGTATTATTATTTGTTTGCTTCCATTGATTCCTGCTGTAAAGGTGTGAACAGCACCTACAAAATGGTCTATGGACGCTCGACCAGCATCACAGGACCTTATGTCGATAAAAACGGCGTAAATATGATGAACGGCGGCGGTACGATTTTGGATGCAGGCAATGTGAGATGGAAAGGCCCGGGCGGGCAGGACGTGGTTAACGGCAATCTCATCGTACGCCATGCTTATGATGCAACGGATAATGGAAATCCCAAATTGTTGATTAACGATCTGCTTTGGGACGCAAACGGGTGGCCGACCTATTAGTATGTCATTTATTTTAAATAAATATAAAATGTTTTAAGAAAGTATTGACTAAATGGATCTGGATTTGATAAATTTAACAACAGAAAAGCTGATTCATCATCATGAATACGTTTACAAGTCCAGATCAGGAGGGGTTCATATGGTCAAGAGAAAGAGTTGGATCACGTCTATGCTGCTAATGCTGGTTACTGCACTGGTGCTGGCAGGCTGCGGAGGGGGAAGCGGTGGCTCAGGTTCAGGAAGCGGGGATAAAGAGCTGACGTTTATGTTCCGCGGAGGAACGGAC
The DNA here is from genome assembly GCF_014203995.1 of Paenibacillus sp. JGP012. Taxonomy (NCBI): domain Bacteria; kingdom Bacillati; phylum Bacillota; class Bacilli; order Caryophanales; family Paenibacillaceae; genus Paenibacillus; species Paenibacillus sp. JGP012. Next base: position 69,140 of record NZ_JACHKG010000020.1, read on the forward strand.
GAGCAGAAAGCGTATCAGGCGGTCGTGAAGAAATTTGAAGAAGAGCACCCTGGCGTCAAAGTAAAGATCATTGTGACCGCTGCTGATCAGTATGCAACCAAGCTTCGCGCAGCGATTACAGGCAACAGCATGCCTGACGTATTTTATTTCGCACCAGGTGATATGAAGGCTTACGTAAACAGCAATGTGCTGATGAATCTGACACCTTATATTGAGAAAAACAAGGATATCAATCTGGATAATATCTGGAAGTATGGAATTGATCTGTATCGTTATGATGGCAAGATGGCAGGACAAGGCGATCTTTATGGCATGCCTAAGGATGTCGGGCCGTTTGCACTGGGATATAACAAGACTCTTTTTGAAAAAGAAGGCATTCCCTTCCCGGATAAGGATAAGCCGTATACATGGGAAGAGTTCATCAAGGTGAACCAGCAGGCAACCAAGGATACCAATGGTGACGGCAAACCGGATGTGTTCGGTACAGGATTTAACGTACAGTGGGCACTGCAAGCTTTTGTATGGAGCAACGGGGCTGACTGGCTGGATGAGAGCAAAACCAAAGTAACGATTGATGATCCGAAATTCGCAGAAGCGCTGCAATTTTTTGCGGATATGCAGAACAAGTACAACATCACACCTTCCATTGAAGAAGCACAAACGCTCGATACGTATCAGCGCTGGATGAAAGGCGAGATGGCCTTCTTCCCTGTAGGTCCGTGGGATATGAGTACCTTCGAAAAGCTTCCGTTCGATTATGATTTGCTGCCTTTCCCGGCGGGATCGACTGGTAAATCGGCAACATGGATCGGTTCGCTGGGCATCGGAGTATCCGCAAAAACCAAGCACCCGGAAGAGGCGGCTGAGCTGGTGAACTACCTCACAGCTTCGAAAGATGGCATGAAACAACTGGTAGACGCGAAAGTTCAGATTCCGAATTTGCTTGATATGGCCGATGAGTGGGCTAAAGACACCTCTACGAAGCCGGAGAACAAACAGGAATTCATCGATATCGTAAAAGACTACGGACGTGCGTTGCCGGGCAACTACACGTATAACGCGGAATGGTATGACATGTTCTTTACCGACATTCAGCCGGTACTGGATGGCAAGATGACTGCCGCAGATTATGTGAAGCAGCAGCAACCGAAAATGCAGAAGCTGCTGGATAAAGCAGTGGAGCAGGAGAAAAAATCCCAGAAATAGATATATAGGAAACAAAGAGGATGCCAGCAGCCTGAACCGATGCTGCTGGCATCATTTGCTTCTTAGAAGATACAAATTGAACGCTGTAAACGTTTAGTTTAATTTTATCGCCAGATTCCATACGGGCATGTGGCATGTATTGACCGGAACAGAGCAGAAGCCAGGATTCAAAAAGGCCAGTCGATGTATGCCACATGCTGATCTTAGAAACAGGGGTGAACACGTGAATACGAAATCAAGTTTGTATCGCAAAGAGATGATGTATGGATACTTGTTTATTTTGCCGCCTCTACTGGGGCTTCTGATTTTTGTGTTGTTCCCGTTCCTCTACTCGCTCTATGGTTCGTTCACGGATTGGGACGGACTTGGGCAGATGAACTTTATCGGGCTGGCCAATTTCAAGGATTTGCTGACCGATGATCTTTTTTACAAGGCGATGTTTAATACGTTTTACCTGATGCTCGGCATTCCGATTGGTTTGCTGCTTGCGCTACTGCTGGCGATGGGACTGAATCGTAAAATTCCGGGGACTACAACATTTCGTGTGATCTACTACATACCGGTTATCTCTTCTCTGGCGGCTGTATCCATCATGTGGAACTGGGCGTACAACGGAGACTATGGTCTGGTAAACCAGTTCCTCGACCTGTTTGGCATTAAAGGTCCGAACTGGCTGGCAAACAAAGATACGGTCAAACCGGCCTTGATTATCATGACCGTCTGGAAAGGTCTTGGCTACACGATGCTGTTATATCTGGCAGCACTGCAAAGTGTATCCCGCACGTATTACGAGGCCGCAGAGCTGGACGGCGCCAACGGATTTCAGATTTTTCGCAATATCACCTGGCCGATGGTGAAGCCTGTTACTTTTTTCCTCGTGGTGACCAATATTATCGGGGGTTCACAGATTTTTACCGAGATGAACATTATGACGCCTACAGGCGGACCTGAATATGCATCGGCTTCGATTGTGTTTTACATCTGGCAAAAGGCGTTCAGCAACCTGCAGATGGGTTACGCGTCAGCGATGGCCATGATTCTAGGATTGTTTATCTTTGTCATTACGCTTGTGCAATTCAAATTAAACGAAAGATCAGCCTACGACGGGGATTAATGGGCGAGGAGAGGAGCTGAACGGGAGATGTCTTACAGTCAAAGAAGGAAGGTAACAAACTCCATTATATTTATCGTTCTGTCCATCGGTGCGATTGCGATGATTGCACCTTTGCTCTGGATGCTGTCCACCTCGCTCAAGGAGAAGCAGGATGTATTCGCGCTGCCGCCGGTATGGATTCCGGAAGTATTCCAGTTTGGTAAATATAAAGAGATTTGGGAAGCGGGGCCGCTGCTCAGCGGCATCAAAAACAGTCTTATTGTAGCACTCAGTGTGACGGTGGTCGGCACATTTACGTCGAGTCTCGCTGCATTTGCTTTTGCCAAGCTGAGATTTCCGCATAAAAACAAACTGTTTCTCGCTTTGCTGGCGTCCATGATGATTCCATATCCAACGGTGATGATTCCGCAATTCATGATGTTCTCCAAGCTCGGCTGGGTGGACACCTTGCTGCCGCTCATTGTTCCAGGGTTGTTCGGGAACGTGATTATGATCTTTTTCCTGCGGCAATATCTGCTCAGTGTACCGGATGCAATCATTGAAGCTGCGAAGATTGACGGAAGCTCTTACTTCCGCCTATATTCCAGCATTACATTTCCGCTGATCAAACCGGCCGTGGCTGCACAGCTGATTCTGTGGTTTATGGGCATCTGGAACGATTATTTGGCACCGATTATTTATTTGAATTCACCGGAAAAGCAGACACTCCAGCTCGTTATTGCGAACTTTAACGCGACATATGCGATACAAACGGACTATCCGCTTATTATGGCTGCATCGATCGTTGCTTTGCTGCCTGTTCTGATTATCTTTCTGATCTTCCAGAAGCAAATTATTGAGTCGGTGGCGATTTCAGGGGTCAAAGGGTGATGGTGATGAAAGCACGGAGAGTGTGGAGAGCATGGGAGGAATGGATGGAACGGAAGGAACCACGCGAACGAAAAGAGCTGAAAGTGTCGGAGAGACGAGAAGCACGAGAAGAATGGAGATATTGCAGAGAAGCAAAGAGGCCGCACAAGGCGAAGAAGGGAGTTGTGGCATTCATGCTACTGATGCTTATGGGTGTTACAGGCTGTGCAGATGGCGGGAATACGGCGAACCCACCCGTTTTTCCGGAGGCTCCGCAGGATACGAAGCTGTACGATCTTTCTATTCTGGACGATGAATCCAAATGGACAGTGAACAATGCACATGATCCGGCTATTATCAAAACAGATCAAGGATACTACGTCTATTCCACGGACGTACGTGTGGCAGGAGAGCCTAAACCGGGTGTGATGGTCCGCAAGTCAGATGACCTGATCCACTGGAAATGGGTGGGGCAGGCTCTGCCGGGCATTCCGAAGGAAGCGCTGGACTGGACGGGAGCGACCAACCTGTGGGCACCGGATATTATCAAGGCTGGAGATACGTACCGATTGTATTATTCGGCCTCCAGCTTTGGCAGCACGCAGTCTGCAATCGGCTTGCAGACCTCCAAATCTCCGGAAGGACCTTGGAAGGATGAGGGACTGGTGGTGAAGACGGCCGGTCAGGAGAAGGACGGTCTGAATGCTATTGATGCCAATCCGGTGCTTGATGCCTTGGGCAACCCATGGATGGTATACGGTTCATTTTTCGACGGGATTTATATAGCACCGCTTGACCCGGATACGGGCAAGTTCAAGGAGGAGGGATACGGTACCCGCATCGCCGCAAGAGATCGGGCGACCGAAGAGGGCGCAGTTGAGGGACCCTATATTGTCTACAATCCTGAGTTTCAAAAATATTATCTGTTCGTCTCTTATGATTCCCTGTTCGAGGATTATAACGTACGTGTAGCGCGTGCCGATTCCATTACAGGGCCTTACACGGACATGAACGGGAATAACATGTTAGACACGGAGCATTTGCCGCAGTATGAGATCGGCACTAAAATTTTGGGAGGATACCGTTTTACCGAAGGGGAGGGCTGGGTTGCCCCGGGACATAATTCAGTGCTGAAAGATGGCGATGATTATTACATCGTGCACCATGCCCGGGGAGAGACGGACAAAAACTGGCCGTATCTGCATGTGCGTAAAATGCTGTGGACCAAGGACGGCTGGCCTGTCGTCTCGCCGGAACGTTATGCGGGTGAGACAACGCAGGATATTCCCGAGTCGATGATTGCCGGAACCTGGGAAGGCATGACACTTGATCCGGCTGTGAATGGACAGGTGCAGGCAGTGCCTTATACGCTAACCGCGAAAGGTAAAATCGAAAGCGAGAACGGTTCAGGCACCTGGACGTTTGATGGCAAGCAAACGTTAACGCTGACGTGGAAGGAGAGCCCTGCGGGCGGCGCTTCCACGGAAGAGCTAAGGCTGCTCCCATCCTGGGATTGGGAGCGGAGCCAGCCTGCGCTGGTGGTAACCGGCCTGAACGACCGCGGCAGCGCGGTCTGGGGCAAACAAATCAGCGCAGCTGAGTAGATCGCTGACCCGGAATGAGGGTCAGCGAGGGGCGCGCTGCACAAGCGAGAGCAGCGCGAGACGCACCGTCTGATTGGGGGCGCCAATCGGGGTGCGCTGACAAGACAAGCATCGCCGGGATTCGAGCGATGTGCGCTGGCGAGCGGATTGCGAGCCGTGCTGCAGTTCAAGCGCGGGGCGTTAGCGGTGCTGGTGCGAGAGGAGAGTTGACCCGGCCAAGCGGTCAACGTCACAACAGGCGAGCCAACCTAATGGCTCGAAGCCCGATGTGTGCCAGTGAGCGAAAATATCGCGAGCTAGCAGCAGCGGGGGCACCAGCAGTGAGAGGGAGGAAGGAGCCGCGTGTGCGAGTTTGGCATCCGATTTCCACCGCCGGGAGCGGTGAACGAAAGAAATCGGAGGACAAAGAGAGCACCAAGGCCCAGCCGCCCGCGAACGCCTGCTGTGCCTCAAGAGGCGGCAGCCCAGCGCGTGCGCGAAAAGAGTTGGCCCGGTCAACCGGGCAACGTCACAAGCTGTCGAGCCAACCTAATGGCTCGAAGCCCGATGTGTGCCAGCGAGCGAAAATATCGCGAGCTAGCAGCAGCGGGGGCACCAGCAGTGAGAGGGAGGAAGGAGCCGCGTGTGCGAGTTTGGCATCCGATTTCCACCGCCAGGAGCGGTGAAAAAAGAAATCGGAGGACAAGGAGAGCGCCAAGGCCCAGCCGTCCACGAACGTCCGCTGTGCCTCAAGAGGCGGCAGCCCAGCGCGTGCGCGAAAAGAGTTGACCCGGCCAAGCGGGGCAACGTCACAAGCTGTCGAGCCAACCTAATGGCTCGAAGCCCGATGTGTGCCAGCGAGCGAAAATATCACGAGCTAGCAGCAGCGGGGGCACCAGCAGTGAGAGGGAGGAAGGAGCCGCGTGTGCGAGTTTGGCATCCGATTTCCACCGCCAGGAGCGGTGAAAAAAGAAATCGGAGGACAAGGAGAGCGCCAAGGCCCTGCCGTCCACGAACGTCCGCTGTGCCCCTCTAACCCTGCTCTCCATGTTTTCGCCAAGCACATCATAGATTCAAGCCATACACACACATATGAAAGGGGTTCATTCCCATGACCAAAACCATGACATTGACCAATCCTATGCTGGAGCAGCGTGCTGATCCGTGGGTGTACCGCCATACGGACGGATACTATTATTTTTCCGCCTCTGTGCCAGCTTTTGACCGAATTGAAATCCGGCGTGCCGAGACGCTGGAGGCTTTGAGAGAAGCTGAGCCAGTGACCGTCTGGACGAAGCGCGAGACAGGACTGATGAGCGCGAACATCTGGGCACCGGAAATTCATTTTATTGATGGCAAATGGTACATATACTTCGCAGCAGCCCATACCAGCGAGACAAACGACGGCCTGTTCGATCATCGCATGTACGTGCTGGAAAATGCTGCGGCTAATCCGCTTGAAGGAAAATGGGTGGAAAAGGGCCAGATTCGAACTAGATGGGAGAGCTTTGCGCTGGATGCTACAACCTTTGAGCACAAAGGCACGCGTTATCTGGTTTGGGCACAGAAGGACCCGAGTATCGACGGCAATTCCAACCTTTACATTAGCGAAATGGAAAATCCATGGACGCTTCGCGGCGAACAGGTCATGATTTCTACGCCGGAATACGATTGGGAGATTATTGGCTTCAAAGTCAATGAAGGCGCGGCCGTGCTGCATCGCAATGGCCGCCTGTTTATCAGCTATTCAGCCAGCGCTACTGATCATCATTACTGCATGGGTCTGCTTACCGCAGATGAAGATGCGAATCCGCTTGACCCTGCAAGCTGGGTGAAGTCTCCTGAGCCTGTGTTCCAGACTTGTGAAGAGAATGGGCAGTATGGCCCCGGACACAACAGCTTTACCATTTCACCTGATGGCAAAACGGATATTCTCATCTATCATGCGCGCAACTACAAAGAGATTGAGGGTGATCCACTCTACGATCCAAACCGTCATGCTCGCGCTCAGGTGATTCATTGGAATGAGGATGGTACGCCGAGCTTTGGCGTTCCTGTTCCTGATGGTCAAGCCGTAACCGAGTTGAAATAACGCCAGGCAGAACTCAGAGGAAGAGCCTTTTGTTAGCAGAACATGCTAAACGAAAGGCTCTTTTTGTTAATCATGTCTGGAAGAGGGGGAAACAAGATTCGAGCAAAAACTTGAATCAGGAGGCTTGGATCAGGGAGGCTTTGAGCAAGAGCAAGAAAGCAACCGAAGTCGGGCAGTAACGTATACAATTACATCGAAAATAAATTGAAGCTAAGCTCCATTACCTTTGAAGCGCAAATTTAGCCGTACACGTTTCTAACGATTTCCAGAAGCGCTATTTCGGCAATATTACTCGTTTTTATTTTCTAACGATTTCAGGAAACCTTATTTTGGGGATTTGATGTGGAAATGGGTGTTTATCTTGTGTTTTCGGCAAAATAAGATTTCTGGGAATCGTTACAATGTGAGAACGCTCAATATAGCTTAAATAAGCTCATCTGAAATCGTTAGAATGATTGGGGAAGGTGTGGGAATGCTCCAACCCTAACCCCAACTCGAACTCGAACTCCAGCTCAACCAATGCGGTTGTTACTTCGGAATAATAAGCTAAGGGTGAGCCAGGTAGAGTACAATGTTGGGGATATACCATGACAACCTGTTAGGAGGATCATAGATGGAATCACGCGAGACACTGGATCGGGAACTTGAACACATTTTAAAGTGGGAGAAAGAACAGAAGGATCTGTTCATTTGGGATAAAATCGGGCGTTTGCCGTTTGTCATGCTGGATAAAGTGATGCCAAAGGCGTTAAAACAAAAGATTGGTGACGCCTTGAATGAGGTGGGCCAGTATCTGCAGACAGGCGGCAAGTTTCTTGTACAGAAGAAAAAAGTAGCCAAGCTCTTGCAAGAGGAAACCGAGCGCTCGGGTTACCCCATGACAACAGATTACATTTACCGATTAGAGCAGGATGCAGAAACGGAGAACACTGCCCAAATTCATAGTGTGGATAAAATACCGCTTGAGGTACTGGACCGTGTGGCGGACAGCATCACCGAAAGTCGCAGCAAGTTCGCTGCAGCACAAGGGGCCGCAACGGGGTTTGGAGGTATCGTCACCATTGCAGCGGACATTCCGCTCGTTATGGGACTTTCATTGAAAGTGCTGCAGGAGATGGCGCTGTGTTATGGTTACGATCCCGATGATCCGCTGGAGCGCGTCTTTATTGTAAAATGTCTGCAATTCTCTTCTGCTGATATTGTGGGCAAAAAAGCCATTCTTGAAGAATTGGCGGATTACGACAACCCGGATAAGCAGGTAGAGGTAGTATCCCAAATGCAGGGCTGGCGTGAGGTGTTTAACTCCTATAGTGAGTCTTTTGGTTGGAAAAAGCTGTTCCAGCTGGTGCCTGTTGCGGGTATGATTTTTGGTTCAGTCAGCAACAAAAATACGATCCAGGATGTGGCTGAGGCAGGTAAAATGCTGTACAAGAAACGTCTGATTCTACAGCGTTTAAAATAGATCACAGTCTGATGTTGCTTGGTACATGTTCATGTGGACAGATACGAATGTCTGAACAGGTTAACGATATAGATATATCCCGTCACAATAGTCAAGGCTCCTGCTGCTCTGTATGATTCAGAATGACAGGAGCCTTGTATACTTAATAGAATAGAGAATCCAAACGTTAAGAGGAAAACGCCTGTCACAAAACCTATTTGTGAAAGAATGAGTATTACACCGGCTACCCTTGTGAACCTCTCCCTGATGAAAAATAGAGACGAACTAGTCCTCACTACCGTTTTTTTTTGTGCTCAGCGATGAGCAGCTTATCGGATGGCAGCAGAAATGTGAAAATACCGATGAACGGCAGGAAGCTGCATCGCTGCATCGCCGACTAGTAGATTTTGCTTAAATGACATGCAAGATATACCTTCATCCAGTCCTCACTATCATTCAAATCCAGGGCCAGAATCTCCTCCAGTTTACGCAGCCGTGTGTACAGCGTGTTGGGATGAATATGAAGCTGTTCCGCTGTAAGTGACATGGAACGGTTATTTTCCATATATACACGCAGCGTTAGTTCAAGCTCCTCTGCCTGATATTTATAACTGCGCAAAGGGGAAAGCACATCATAAATGTAACTCTCAATCTCTTTCATATCCTGCTGCAGAAACAACCGATTAATGCCCATCTCCTCATATTGCATAATGCCTGCGCGCTGGCTTTTGCGAAGAAAGAGCAGTGTGCGTGATGCTTCCTCATGACTTTTGGCTACTTGCTCCAAGCCGGAATACAATCCCCCGATTCCTCCATATAGAGGGGGGAGTCCCGTTGTAGCGCCTTGTTTTACTAAGCTTTTCAACTTGCGGACAAGCTGTTGTTGGCTGCGCAATTGCTGCGCCTGAAGCAGGATTGTAACCTTGTCATGTGAACTGAATAATAGCATGCTCTCCCCGGAAAGCTCCTTCTCAATAAGAGCGATCAAACGCTGCATGAAAACGTTACTTTCCTTGAGATCCTGAACATTTTCCGCCAGATGTAAGAGGCAGACAAACATTGATTTTTGACCAGACAGACCAAAGCGCTGTATCTTATCCGAAAGTTCGGCAGGCTCCCGATATTGAATGAGCTCTTCGAAAAAATCTCTTCTCCGTCGGTATACCATCTCTGTCATGGAGTAGGTGTTCATCAACTGCAGCATGACCACGGCGCTTCCCTGCTCCAGAATATCATGATCCAGTGGACGCAGCGGGCGTTTTAGCTGTACAACAAAGCACCCGGCAAGCAGCGGGCCGTTATGAACAGGGAAAATATAATACGGAAAGGGCCCATCCGAATCGAGTATAACGGGCTCCAGATTTTTACCCAAAGTCTGGTCCAGTTCTGAAGCGGTAAAGGGCACGTTGTGCTGCACAGGGTACCACTCTTGCTTGGTGAGATCAACAAAGCGGGTAGGCAGCCCTATATTTTTTTCAACAGCCTGAATCATTTCTGGCAAAGAACGGCTATCCATGGACAGCTGAGTGAATAGATTATGAATTTCGTTTCGAATAACCAGATATCCATTCGTTTCAATAAGTTCACTAACCATGCGTGCATTGGAGATAGCGATAGCTGCTTGGTCGGCGAAGCCTTGAAGCTTGATCAGATCGCTCTCATTCAGCAGCTTGGCATCTTTATATTGATAAACAAGCAGAACACCGATTCGGTCCTCTTTCATCGTAACGGGCACAGCAATGGTTCTTTTGGCAAACCCGCTATAGTGGCTGGATTCTGCGAAGATGCGAGCATTCTCAAGACTCAGAGTGCGAACGGTTTCCTCAAATGCCGGAGTATTGACTTCATAGATTTTGCCCTTGCCTTCACGGTATACGGTACCGGTAATACCTTCTTCAATATCTGAGGTGATTTGATAGATGGAGTCCTTGAATCCAATCTGGGCTTTGGACACCCATTTCCGGGTATTCGGGTCAATCATCATAAATAACGCGCTGGAAGCAGCAGGAATGACCTTGAGTGAATTCTCCAATATTTTAAACAATAGATTGTTCAGATCAAGAGAACTGGTTAATTCTCTAAGTCCCCCCAACCAGTGCTCGTGATGTGCACGCTCAATAGCGATCTGTTCCTTCATGAGCGTATCTCGAATCAGGTACTCCAGCAGCATACATTGATCAGTCGAAGCAATAATTCCTTCTGGCAATACCACTCTGATCTCGCAATGGTCCAGCAATTCTATGGAGAAGGATAACGTTTGTATGTTATTTGACATCATCATTGACGAGCCCAAGATTTCATCATCCAGCCAGCCCGGGGCAAGAGGGTCAGCATCTGTTGCGGCTAACGGATACCAGCATCGCCATTGCTGATCATACCTGTCCCGTCTCCATATTTGGATATCTGTCGTACCCCAAGTATTTCTCAACCAGTCCAACCACGGCTCCATAACAATCAACTCTCATCTGATGAATTTGTTATATAAGTTAACATATTGAACTGTCGATTGAAATAGAAAATAGCTGTCAATTGTGGATAGCCACATATTTTTATGAAGAATTCTGAAGGATTCTCCAATGACTTTAAGCAGCAATGATTTCTATAATGTCAATATATCTAACGCAATAACTGGGGGGAACCAAATTGACATTTACATTATTAGATCATTATGGTGTCGAACAATTAGTATATTGTCAAGACAAGCAGTCGGGCTTGAAGGCTATCATCGCCATACATGATACTACGCTGGGACCTGCCTTGGGAGGAACACGCATGTATCCATACGCCTCGGAGGAGGAAGCTTTGGAGGATGTGGTTCGTCTGGCTCGCGGTATGACTTACAAAGCGTCAGCGGCTGGTCTTCAGCTTGGCGGTGGGAAGGCTGTAATTATAGGTGATCCCAAAAAAGACAAGAGTGAGGCCTTGTTTCGTGCGTTTGGCAAATATGTGAATACACTACAGGGACGGTATATTACTGCCGAGGATGTCGGCACAACTGTAATGGACATGGATTATATTCATCAGGAGACTCCATATGTGACAGGGGTTTCTCCTGAATTCGGAAGCAGTGGCAATCCTTCACCAGTAACCGCATTTGGCGTATTTCAAGGAATTCGTGCGGCAGTGAATGAAGTCTACGGTTCTCCTGATTTGTCCGGCAAAGTGGTGACTGTACAGGGAGTTGGCAGTGTAGCTTATCATTTATGCGGTTTTCTGAAAGAAGCGGGTGCCGAGCTTATCGTCACCGATGTGGTTCAGGAGCATGTAGACCGGGCCGTGCGAGATTACAATGCTACAGCAGTGGGGGTTAACGAGATTTATACAGTGCCATGTGATATTTTTGCACCATGTGCGATGGGCGGTATTCTTAATGACGACACACTCTCATTATTGAAGGCTCGGATCGTTGCCGGTGCAGCCAATAACCAGCTTCGGGAAGAACGCCATGGTGATTTGCTGCATGAACGCGGAATTTTATATGCACCTGACTATGTTGTTAATTCAGGTGGACTAATCAATGTAGCTGATGAATTGCAGGGATATGAGCGAGAACGGGCGCTTAATAATGTAGCGAAAATTTATGAGCAGTTAGGTACCATTTTTGAACTGGCCAGACAGCATGATATTCCTGCATTCCGGGCGGCAGACATGCTTGCGATTCATCGAATTGAACAATATAAAAAACAAATGATTATAGCATAGAAGGGATGTTGTGAAATGGAGAAGCGAATGTGGTTAACCGGGGCGACGCTTATTGATGGCAGTGGTGGGGAACCATTGGAGAATAGTGGAGTTTTTATTGAGGGAAAAAAGATAACGTATGCCGGCCCAGCCAGCAACTTTGTCGTACCTGAGGGAACAGAAGTAATCGAGCTTCATGGTAAAACGATCATGCCCGGCATGATTGATGCCCACGTCCATATTCATGGTCCCAAATCACTGAATATGGCACAAGTCGCTCTGGAGCCAAGCGAAATGCAGATGGGACGAGCCTTGCAGGATTTGCCCAAGCTCATTCAGGCCGGCTTTACAACAGTAAGGGATGTCGGCAGTCATGTCGCTGTATATATTCGTGATCTGATGAAAGAGGGGATCGTGAAAGGACCGCGAATTAAAACCTCCCGACATATGCTGAGTCAGACAGGTGGACATGCAGACATTCACATGCTTCCAAGTGAAATGAATATTTTCACAACCTGTGACGGAGTCGATGAATGCATCAAGACGGCGCGTACACAGTTTCGTGAAGGGGCAGACTTCCTCAAGGTGTGCTCTACGGGTGGAGTGTTGTCCGAGAAGGATGATCCCCGCTGGTCCCAATTTCGCCTGGATGAACTCAAAGCGATTGTGTATGAAGCAGAGTCGGTTCAATCTTATGTGGCTGCTCATGCCCAAGGGACGCAGGGAATTATTAACGCATTGATGGCTGGAGTCAAGACGATTGAACACGGGATTTACATCGATGAACGTGGCATTGAACTTATGCTGCAGCAAAAGGCAGTGCTTGTGCCGACCTTATCCATCGTTCATCGCATCATTCAGGAAGGACATAAATTCGGGGTGCCTGAATTCGGCATCCGCAAGGCACAGCTTGTGTATCAGGAGCATATCGAGCATATGATTACAGCTCACAAGGCCGGGGTAGTTATTGCTTCTGGTACGGATTTCTGTTCATGTGCTCCTGTAGAGCATGGAGGGAATGCACTGGAGCTTGAATTGCTTGTGAACGATGTGGGCTTCACACCGATGGAGGCGATCGTAGCTGCAACTCGTTCTGCTGCAGCCGCGATGCAGATGAGCGAACAGATCGGCACAATTGAAGCGGGTAAACTGGCAGATATTATTGTACTGGGAGTGAATCCGTTGTCGGATATCAGGCTGCTGCAGACAAACAGTAATATAGAGCAAGTATATCTTGAAGGTGAGCGCTTGAAATGATTTAAAATGAGCAAATGAGTCATCATGAGAACGGGGGAATCCACATGTTTAGTCAGCCGATTTTTATAGCCGCTATTTTACTTCTTCTTCTGGCCGTAGGTGAATTAGTTTCAATATGGTCCAGAGCACGTATTCCTTCGCTGCTCATTATTCTGGTTGGATTCCTGCTGCTGAGCTGGGCTGGATTTTTCCCGGAAGGTATCGTCAAAACCTCTGCCCTGACCGCTTTCGGAAGCCTGATGGTTGCACCGCTTGTGGTTCATATGGGCACCCTGATTCCGATTAAACTGATACGATCGCAGTATAAAGCCATACTGATCTCGCTCATTGCGACGATAACGGGAACAGTACTCATTCTGTTAATCGTTTCACCGATCTATGGATATGCTGTTGCGGTATCGGGAGCAAGTCCGGTTGTAGGTGGAATATTGTCTTACCTGATTACAACGCAGAAGCTCCAGGAATTAAATCTTGCATATCTGATTACAATCCCAGCCGTCATTATGGCGATTCACTCTCTATTCGGTATGCCTATTGCAACGAATCTGCTACGTCGCTATGTGTTAAAGGTGAAGGGGCAAGGTTTTTTTGAAAATAAATCGGTTGTTGGAAGTGCTGATCCTCATGCAGTCAACACAACCAAATCATTGCTTCCGAGTCGCTTTCAGACGCCACCCATTTTGCTGTTCCTGCTCTTCCTGGCAGGCAGCCTGGCTGTGCTTTTGAACAGTCTGACTTCGATCAACTACAGTATCTGGGCATTGCTGTTGGGTATTCTGGGACATATGGCAGGCATATTCCCGGCTCGTATCATGGACAAGGCAGGCACAACCGGGGCAGCTATGGTAGGTTTGATCGTTGTAGTTATGTCCAGTGCAGGTGGAGTGACGTATGATGCACTGATCCAGTCCCTGGGCCCTGTACTGCTGATCATTGTAATCGCGGCAGTGGGTATCATTATTGGTGGCTTTGTGGCTTCCAAGATGCTCAAGTGGGACCCGCTCAAAGGCATTCCTGTGGCATTGACAGCCATGTTTGGTTTTCCCGGCGATTATATCATTTGTGAGGAAGTTAGTCGCTCGGTTACAGAAGATGAGCAAGAACGTAAAGTCATTCTGGATGAAATACTCACGCCGATGCTTGTTGGCGGCTTTACTACCGTAACCACGGCTTCTATCGTTGTAGCCTCCATCCTAGTGAATACGTTGTAGATCGACAAACAAGCGATCCATATTCTGCTTTAGGGTGTTTAATCGCAGTAAAGCTGTTCAAAACAAAATAGGATGATACATTATCATCGAACTTCATGCGAACTTCATGCCGAAAATCAAGCCCGTCTGCTCGGAAGCAGGCGGGTATTTATAAGGAGGGGATGTCATGAGGGAGTGTGTCTTGTCGGTGACGGTGAGTAATCACCCTGGCGTGCTGGCGCGCATATCCAATCTGTTTGCTGGTTTGGGGATCAATATTGATAATATTGCCACGGTAAGATCGCGAGATCGGCATGTGTCCCGCGTACGCATTCAAGCTGAACTGGATGATGAAGGCGTGGAGAGAATCTCGGATTCTTTACAGCAGCTACCGGATGTCATCCGGCTGGACAAGGTGCGCACACGCTCCTCGAAGCGTTTCTCCTATTGGTCAGCCGCATATGGTCTGTTTATCGCAGTGATGGGTCTTAATCTTGTTTCACCCATCTATGCGATATACAAGCAGCAGTGGCATCTCACACCCGGGATGCTGTCCATTGCTTTTGCTGCTTATGCGATTGCTCTTATTCCGTCAATCATAATCACTGGGCAGTTGTTATCCGGTGGGGGCTTTCGCCGGTTTCTCGTGCCCGGCTTGATCATCGCGATGGCAGGCACACTCTGTCTGCTTTTTGCTACGAGTTATCCGATGCTCGTGGTCGCCAGAGTTCTGCAGGGGATATCCGTAGGCATATTCAACGGAGTTACAGTTGCTGCTCTGACCCAGCTGCATCCAAGGCAGGATCGAAGGCAGGCCGCAATGGTTGGTGCTATCGCTGTGACAGCAGGAAATGCGCTAGGGCCTATGATGGGCGGCATATTGGCACAATATACGCCGTATCCGGCACAGCTCCCTTACGTCGTGCATTTATTGCTTATGATCCCAGGACTCCTCTGTCTCATAAGCTCCCGTGCTGAATTATCCGGCAGAACTTCTGGATACAGGCTTCATATGCCAACCCTTCCACGCTCGGGAACAAAAACATTCAGTGTTGCTGTGCTGTCATCATTTGTAGCATGGGGGATTACAAGCCTGTATGGCTCGACAATTCCGATGTATTTGAATGAATGGATCGGACAATCAAGCTATGTCCTGTCCGGGCTTATTGTGGCTATCGTATTAATTATTGCTGCACTGGCTCAATTCAGAAGTGCACGCTGGAAGCTTCGCAGCATGGGTTTATTCGGGACACTGCTGATCGGAGCTGGGCTGCTGCTGCTGGTAATAACGGTACACACCGGGTCAATGATTTGCTTGTGTGCGTCTATCGTTTGCGTAGGCATGGGGTATGGACCGCTCTATGCAGGGAGCCTGGCTCTTGTGAATGAAACGACCTCGGATGAGTGGCGTGCAGATGTACTATCTTTATTTTATGTAGGAACATATCTTGGCGTTGTGTTACCTGCTATTGGTCTGGGTTTGATGACCGAGTGGTTTGGCTTGCAGAGAGCATTTGATTTTTTTGCCGCTCTGTTTGTCGTGCTTATTCTGGCAGGGCTGCGAGGCTGGAGCAGACAAAAAACAGGTTAGACTGTGATAATATGAGAAGAAGAAAAAAGAAAAGAGAAAAAGAAAAAGAAGGTTCCTGCTCGTCTGATTGAACAGTACAAGCAGGAACCTTTTGTCGTTTTAATCAGTGGCAAATGCACTGTTTAAATCTACTCCTCGCTACCGTTTTCCTGTGCCCAGCGATGGAGCAGCTTATCGGATGGCAGCAGAAACGTGAAAATGCCGATGAGCGGCAGGAAGCTGCACAGCTGCATCACAGGTGATACACCTATGGCGTCGATCCAGTTGCCTAGCACAAGCGCGCCGATGCCACCCATTCCAAAAGCGAGGCCTGTGATAAGACCCGAGACGGTTCCAATTTTGCCGGGAATGAGCATCTGGGCGTATACAACGGTTACCGAGAAGCTGGATAACATAATAAAGCCGATAATCGTCAGCAGCACGCCCGTCCAGAACAGATTGGCATAAGGCAGCAGCAGTGCCAGCGGTGCGGCTCCAGCCATCGATAGGAAGATCATGTTACGTTTACCGAACCGATCCGCGAGCGGGCCGCCAAAGAACGTACCCAGTGCGCCAGCAGCGAGAAACAGGAAGATATAAATCTGCGCATCCTCTGTAGACAATGCAAAGGCTTCCTTCAGGTTAAAGGCATAGAAGCTGCCGATCAACGAAACGTACCAGGAACGAACAAATACAAGCAGGATTAAAATAGTAATCGCCGCGGCAATCTTCTTACGCAGGGCCGGATTGGGAGCTCGGCGGGCTGCCGCCTGTTTACGCAGGTATGCACCGGATTGCAGCATTTTTCCATACCACCGTGCAACATAAAGCTGAACGGCGATGCCCATCGCTGCAATTCCGGTGAAGCCGATCGCTCCGAACAGGCCAAACGGGATGAAAATCCAGCGTGTCAGCAGCGGAGCCAGGGATTGCCCTGCATTGCCGCCTACCTGAAAGATGGATTGAGCCAACCCCCGGCGCGGGCCGGCAGCCATGTGAGATACTCGTGAACCCTCTGGATGGAAGGCAGCAGAGCCAAGACCGACAAATATGACGGAGATGAGCACCATCATATAGCTGTCAGCAAAGGCTAACAGCAGCATGCCAGTGAACGTAAAACCCATGCCAACCGGCAGAATCGCCGGGGGCGGTTTTTTATCAGCAAACCAGCCAACGACCGGCTGCATAATGGACGCGGTGAAGTTAATCGCAAACGCAATCCAGCCAATCTGTGTGTAGGTCAGGTGCATGGAATCTTTTAAAATGGGAAAAATCGCCGGAATCACAGACTGAATAGAATCATTGAACAGATGCACCAGGCTGATGGCAATAAGAATCCGGTATACGGTGCCTTGGGCATCCAATCCGGTCGGGGCCTTGGAACGCGCAGTGGCATCCTTGGCTAAAGTGGTTTGAGTGGACATAATCAGTTCTCCTTTGGTCGCGGTCACGAGGGATCAGCGCCTGATGTTAGATTCTATGCAATTAAGCATATTGTTACATAATAGGATAGATTGCATCAAGCGACAAGGGGAACAGGGGAGAAAGAGGAAAATGAGATGAATAAGAAAGATGAGAAAGATGAGAATGATCAGTGAGGATAATATTAACCTTTAACTGTATAAAACTAAAAATAAATAAAAATCAGATCATCTGTCTACGAGAGTAATTCAATTGCATTGCTTGATGGCATACAGTTATGTTTATATCAAATGGATGTCCACAGGTTAGTAGATATGGTATAATATGTTACAACAACAGAATGGCTTGAATGGGTGGTCGGCTAGTCTCCTGTGTAAGGAGGTGATGCCTGTGGAGATAAAAGATGTTCTGACGCTGATGATCAGTTTTGCGGGGTTTACGGTAACCTTGATTGGACTGGTCGTAACAATCGTCATTGCATTGAATAATCAAAACAAAAAGAAATAGACCGCCCCGACTAAGGTAATGGTCTATTTCAATTACCGGTTACAGCCACCGCCCTTGAAAGCGGCTGTTGTAAAAGAGTGAGGATGTTGACGCATCCTTACTCTTTTTATTTTATCCTTGTTGACTATAGTTTATCACAACATTTCCCAAAACTCCACATGTACAATGATAGCTTTTTACCAATTCCATACCATTGTCAATTGATCAACGATTATCAATCGTCTCCGGGTTCATATCGTGGTTCATCATGCGGTGTTCAGCCATCTGCTCGTACTTGGTTCCTGGCTTGCCGTAGTTGGTGTACGGATCGATGGAGATGCCGCCGCGCGGGGTGAATTTGCCCCAGACTTCGATGAAGCGCGGGTCCATCAGCTTGATCAGGTCGTTCATAATAATGTTCACGCAGTCCTCGTGAAAATCACCATGGTTGCGGAAGCTGAACAGGTACAGCTTGAGTGATTTGCTTTCGACCATTTTGATATCGGGAATATAGCTGATGTAGATCGTTGCAAAGTCAGGCTGACCCGTAATCGGGCACAGGCTGGTGAACTCGGGACAGTTGAATTTGACAAAATAATCACGGTACGGGTGCTTGTTATCAAAGCTTTCCAGTATGCCCGGATCATATTCAAACGTATATTTCACATTCTGGTTGCCCAGCAATGTTACATCTTGCATCTCGTCAGGTTGTCTCATAGGGTACAAACACTCCTCTTATCCAGTCGAAGCCGCAGGCCTCGCAATAATCTTGCATATATAGTGACAGGCGGAACAGCCTGTATTTCTTCTGAAAATGCTTAAAGCCAATATACATCATGCCGCCCATATCACCCATAACGCCAAAACCGTCCATTCCACACATAAAGTTCATTCAAAACATGTCCCAATGATTGGTGGAGTAGTACGGTTATGTTGGCAGGAAAAAGGGTCACACTCCGCGTTTATTGCCCCATACCAGCGTATGAAGCTGAGGCAGCACCCGCACATTATTCAAATCATCCGAGGCACTTACCTGATCAATCAGCCACTCGTAACGCTCCAGCAGGGAGGCCGCCAGATTTGGCGTATCCGCCGAAGCAACATCCGGGTTCCCCGTTTGTAAAAATAAAGCTGTGCCCGGATACCGTGCATGCACACGGCGAGCATAGTCCAGGTCTGTCTGATCGAAGATCACGATCTTCAGACTATGGCTTCGATCTGACGGGCCAGCAGCCAGCCGGACGATCACATCGTCCAGAACCGCCCAGTCGGTGTCCATGCCCGAGCTGGGTGGCTTCGGCGAGACCGTGACTTCGTCAATGTCCGCCAGCCATGGCTGCCAGCGTGAGCCCTGCGTCTCGACCGCGGTGCGGACGCCGTTCTCCCGCAGCAGGGCAACCAGCCCGCCCAGCGAAGCCAGCAGGGCGGGGTTGCCGCCGGAGAGGGTCACATGGGAGAAACGTGTGCCGCCCAGGCGGCGCAGTTCATCCCATACCACCTCCGGCGTCAGCATGCGAATCTGGCCCTTGCCGCTGCCGTCCCAGGTAAAAGCCGAGTCGCACCAGGAGCAGCGGTAATCGCATCCCGCGGTGCGCACAAACATCGTTTTCTGTCCGATCACCATGCCTTCGCCTTGTACGGTCGGACCAAATACCTCCATCACCGGGATGCGTGCTTCCTTAGCTTGAGCTTGAGGTCGATCTGTAGCCAGCGTGGAAAGATTAGCCGGACCCGGCTCGTTCTGCGCAAGCACATCCTCATGCATGTCAACTGCAAATGTGCTTTTGACCTGCTTCTGATCCTGTGCACTACTCATCGATCATCCACTCCCGTCTCGCCTCGGCATAACTGGTTGGCGTTTCGAAGAGCCGCACAAACTCGGTCCGAGCGCCGTCGGTAAGTCCCGCGTAGGGCTCGGACTGTAAAGCCTGTTCCATCTGTTCAAACAGCCAGACGACCATATTTTCAGCCGTTGTATTCATTAAGGGCAGCGTTTCGTTCAAATACTGATGATCCAGATAACCTTCGATGCGGCTTTTCCAGATGTCCTTGATATGTCCAAAATCAACCGTCAGCCCGGTGTCACCCGGATAACCGCTGATACCAAAAATGACTTTATACGTATGCCCGTGCAGATTTTTGCACTTGCCTTCATAACAATGCAGATGATGCGCCGCATCAAACGTAAACTCCTTGCTAACCAGTACACGCTTGCGATGATATCTCAGCTGTGAGGGCAGAATATCCTGATCGATCCGCTGCAAACGTTCAACAATCCGAAATGTCCCTGGTTCTCTCATCATGCATCCACTCCAGTGGAGGGCGCTGCTTCCAGAGCAGTCGTCCGTTCCTGTACGTAGCGATCCAGCCCGGCTTTGCGCAGCTTGCAGGCAGGGCATTCACCGCATCCGTCACCAATGACACCGTTATAACAGGTAAGCGTACGTTCGCGCACATAATCAAAAGCGCCGAGCTCATCAGCCATTTTCCATGTCGCAGCTTTGTCCAGCCACATCAATGGAGTATGAATAACAAAAGGATAATCCATCGACAGATTAAGGGTCACGTTCATCGACTTCACAAATGAATCCCGGCAATCGGGATATCCGCTGAAGTCTGTCTCACATACACCTGTAACCAGGTGACGAGCGCCTTTTTGTTTGGCCAGAATAGCTGCAAAGCTAAGGAATAGCAGGTTTCGACCATCCACGAAGGTGCTTGGCAGCTCGCCTTCCTCATGTGTAATCTCCACATCGGAACGTGTGAGTGCATTAGGAGCAAGCTGGTTCAGCAGGCTCATATCGAGTACCGTTTGCTGTACACCCAGATCCTTGGCAATGGCTGCGGCACACTCAATCTCGAGTTTATGGCGCTGACCATAATCAAACGTAACGACTTCTACTTCGGCGAATTGTTTCTTCGCCCAGAACAAACAAGTTGTACTGTCCTGTCCGCCGCTGAATACAACGACAGCTTTTTCTTCGTTCAACATAAAAAAACCTCTCCATCTTCTTGAGATCACCCCTGCATGGCAGCAAGGAATGTCGGAAGAACAGAGAAGTTCATGAACTGGCATCCATCAAAAAACACACCTTCTCAATGGCAGCTTCAAAAAAGCTGCAATAAGAAAATGTCCTTAGTTTTTTACGTACACCGTGTCAACATACACAGCACTTCAAAAGTTGTTTGAAGCCAGTCTGTGTAACATCTGAACGCGGAGAGCTGTACGCAAGACTGTAAGCTGACCTTTACCGATAGCAATATGCCATAAGCTGGTCCAGTCTTGTAGAGGGAGTTCGCGAACCTCTCCCATGCCGAAGGGCATGGATTTTCTTCTTTAATTGTCCGGGTACAGTATACCACATCTCTAACCAATCGGCATATATTTTAGAAGTCCCTGGATCTGTTATTTGATAATCACATTACCAAAGGGAATAACTTCTTTTAATATCCGTTTAAACAAGCCCTCATCGTTCACGTCCTGCTGCAGTTTGTAATTCTCACGTCCAGCCTGGAAGAGTACGGAGCCGTGTCCTGTCATTTTCCAATGATAATTCATATGCTGGCTGGCCAGATTATTCCCGTATACGGTCAGCTCCAGATGAGCATTCTCCGGGTAGGCTATAATGCTTCCGGCGTCCACATAGAGCGGAGCGGTGGGGTGAAGCTCCTGCTGGCATACCTGCCCCTGCGTCAGCAGTCCGATCTTGCCTTCGCCCGAAAACTTCATCTTGACGGCATCCCGGGTGATCAGCATATTTTTGATCTTCTGAATTTTGGTATGCATGGTGACCCCGTCAGTATAGAAGAACAAATGACGAAAATCATAGAGCAGATCACTATTCTCGGACAGCTGTACTTCTTTCATCGTAAATCCGGGAGGAAGAGCGGCGACAAACTGACAAGGGCCGGTAATCTCCGATTTAATGAGCTTTTTTTTGCGATATATGCCCGATATGTTCAGCAACTTATCCTGCCTGCTGTTACTGGGGCCACGAAACGCAACGATCTGCTGCGGATGCAAAATGTGAAGACGGTCGTCCTGTATCAGTGAAAAAGTAACCACTTGTCCGGCTGTACCAGCTTCAGCGTGGTTCAGATGTATGTTCATGCCATTGCTCCTGTTCTGTTATACTCGGCCTGACCGGCGGCGCATTCCCCAGCGCATCACACGGATCAGAAGGAAGTAACCTGCAATGAGAGAAACGACAGTAATCACCATCGTTTGAATACGCTGCGCTGTAGCGGTTCTGGCATCCTGTTCATTTTGCAGTTTGCTGACCATCTCGGTGAGCTTTTGATTCTGTGCCAGCAGCTGTTCATTCTGCGCTTTAAAGGCTTCCACGCTGGCTTGGGCTTGTCCCAGTTGAGCAGAGGCCTGATTTAACTGCTCCAGTGTCTGCTTGTAGCTTTCCTGCAAGGCATTGACTTCTCCAGGCAGTTCAGAGACGCGCTCCCATCCGCTGAAGATATCCGAAAATATATTGGCACTCGCTGCATGAGCAGTGGAAGCTAATGTGATCGTGAAAAGTATACATGTGCTGAGTAACACCCGAATGAAATAACCCGGAATGGATTTTGGCATCATTCACACCTCTTTCTTCGGTAAAATGGATCGGCTGCCGAATTCGTCGGCATTTGTTGAATTACGGCTCTTTCATTATACGTCAAAAACGGGACGAAGGGTTCAAGAGGATAAGCTTTATTACCCGAAAAGGCCTAAAAATTTCGAAATGAAACAAATGTTTAATTCTAGATCGGATGGGGTAATACAAGGAGAGCGAAACTTCGAAAATATAAAATACTTTTTTGCGTATATGCTGTGCGTAAATATGTAATAAATTACCGTATACCAAATAGATTTTATTTAAATGAATTTTGTGAAATGAAGGAGTAGAATAATATGAGTACATCAAATCATAACACTTTAACGAAAACGATTATAATTACCGTAAACGGTGAGCCAGTAGGACGCAAACTTATTATTGACAGTGTAACTTATGCTCCTGTTAC
The DNA here is from genome assembly GCF_014203995.1 of Paenibacillus sp. JGP012. Lineage (NCBI taxonomy): Bacteria > Bacillati > Bacillota > Bacilli > Caryophanales > Paenibacillaceae > Paenibacillus > Paenibacillus sp. JGP012. Next base: position 92,044 of record NZ_JACHKG010000020.1, read on the forward strand.
TGAAACGGATTGTGTACAGTACATGCACAACCTGGAGATTAATCCTCCTGCCGTGTAAGATAGGACTTGTCATAGAGAGGTGTGTCAAAAGCTTGGCTAATAGCCAGGCTTTTTCGTCGTTTATTGTCGCTTCTAGGCGGATCAAGGGAGAGAAAACTAATATAATGGAAAAAAGTGACGGGAACATATGTTCCGTGACAATATAGTGTCCATTCACCCTGCTAACTTAGAAGATAATACACATAAATCGGGGGAGAGACTACCAGTGAACTCAGTCTTTGAAGTATCTTATTCGTGGAATAAAGAGGCCATACCGACAGGGGGGGCCGATCCCGTGTATATGATGGTAGAGTGGCGGTACGGAGCCCCTGCCAAAAGACTTAGGAAAATAGCACCCAAAATTATGTCGAGAGATTTAGAGCTTTTGCTCAAACCGGAACACGGAGTTCATCTGAAAGGCATCTATGGATGCCGTTCCAAAGAGACAGATATTGGCTGGGTCCTTCGGCTTGGAGATGTATACAAGGGGGAAAGCAAACAGATTCTGCTGGAATTCGCTGTAGGACCTCATTTCTCCGGCAAAGCGGCAGTATGCTCTGCTTACTGGAGTACCCGCAAGTTGAAGCAGAGTCAGCGTGTGCTGCTTCGCAGAGAACAGCTTTATATTCAATATACAAGTCATCTGGGCATGCTTCGCCAGCCAGAGGACCCGAAAGTCGAAAAAACGATTAAATTGAACGAAACGGTTCCATTACTGAAACAGGCTTTACGTGCTTATGAACGAGGGCGCATCGAAGAGGGAAGCGAGCTGCTGCGCCGTCATGCGGATGCACTGCTGATCGAAGCTGCGCGCAAGCAGGATCTCGATTATTACGCTGAAGCCGAGATTGTTGAGAAGCTTCGTTATCACTATGGCATTACGTTTACGACCGGTTATCATAATCGCCAGAACACGATGTTAAGTGAATAAAATAAAACCGAGTAGTAACGTTATAGAGAGAACGAGTTTACATATTTTTTATGAAGGTGAAGTCAAGCCACAAGTCGAATGTATACATCAATACTATACCAGTCAAGGATGGAGCTGTATCCTACGATTTGAAACAACACCATGGAGGGCCTGGCAAAATGACAGACCGACTAATCCGATTAATGCGCATTATCACGCTGGTACAAGCCAAGCCAGGTATTTTAGCCCGTGAGCTTGCCGAGCGATGCGAGACGACGGAAAGGACGATTTACCGCGACATGGAGGCCCTCAGTGCAATGCATATCCCGATCGCCAATATGGGACACGGAAGAGGGTACATGTTTATCAGCCATTTTGCTATGTATCCGCTTAATTGGTCGAATGAGGAAGCACAGGCGTTTATGCAGCTGGCAGAAGTGATGGATGATATCCGTCCGTTGCTCAAGCCTGCATTCGAGAGTGCTTATGAGAAAGTGGTTGCTTCGAATCTGAAGCACAGTACCGATCAGGTGGAATGGTCAGAGCAGATCAGCGGAATGTTCAGAGAGGGAGCCAATGGGTGGGAAGATCAGCAGGGGGATGAGCCGAATTTATCCCTCATTACGCTGCTCCAGGCAGGAATTTCACAAAACAGCGTTGAAGGGAGCTACCAGTCCCAAGGGGAGAAGGAAACCATTCGTATTGATCCTTATTTTTTGATCCCGCGAGAATATCAATTTGAGCTTGTAGCCTATTGTCATCTATCCGAGAGCATGCGGACGTTCCAGGTCAACCGGCTGCATGATTTACGAATGATGCCTCGCACCTTCCGCAAAAATGATTACTTGATCCAGTCTTATTTCCGTACTGCCCGGACAATGAAAGGAAGTTCGGAAGGGGCTGTAGTCAAAATCCGATTTTCTTCCCTTGTTGTGGAACACGTGATGCAAGAGCGTTTGTTAACAGCCCCCATTGTAACTATTGAGCCCGAAGGTACCCTGTTGTTTGAAACGGTATTAAGCGATGTTGATCAATTTCTGAGCTGGATATCCAAGTATGGACCAGAGGCGGAGATTCTTGAACCGAAACATTGCCGTATCCTGATGAAAGAGCATCTTAGGCGCTGGCATCAGGTATACGACGATTCGTAACAAGCATGATGATATAATAGCCCGGCAGCAAGCCTATTCTTTGGTTTTGAACAGATTGGCAAGGTTGCCAAATGGCGACTCCTTCTCCTCATCTTGCGCAGCGCTAGAGTATACCACTTTCGAGGTTACACCTTCATCATCGGCTGCACAGTTATGCTCCAGTGTAAACTGATCAAATTGGTGCATGAACACTTTCGCGGTATTAATCGCGTCATCCAGAGCACGATGCTGTGTACCGTCGAATTCAATGCCGCAGAGCTCAAGCGCCTGGGCAAGGCCTAGCTGACGGAACTTGCCGTCTTTGCGCATGACTCGCGACCACTGCTGCTGCAGGTCATTATGATTCGTGATCCAGGCCACATCCAGCTGATGTGTGCGGCAATGGGAGATAAGCTTGCTGCGATCATCCGGTCCCCAAGAGCACATATAATAAGGTTCAGCGCCCATCCATTCGATGAATCGAGTTAACGCTGCCGGGAACAGAGGGGCTGCATCAATGTCTTTCTGAGTGATGCCTGTGAACTGAACCGTGTCCGTAGACAGAACGGGTTTGTTGGATGGCCGAACATACGTATGAAAGGTGTCGGTGACAGCAAGCACGCCATTGGTGTCCTCACTTACTTTAACGGCACCGATATCAATAATTTCAGAGGAGTAGCGTGTATTGCGGCTTACTGTAAATTCAAGATCATAGATAATATAGGGCATAAGACAAACTCCTTTATCAAGGAACCATTTTTTTATTAAGGAAAACCGTGCATTTGATGTGACATAAGGGAGCCGACGGTGTAATCCTTGAAATGTTATTTCTCTATTTTACAGTGAACCTGGAGTCGTGTCAGCACTGTTACGGATTTCGTTTCAAGACCGGTCATCCAGAGGTGTTTGTTGACAAGTGCTTATAAATGTTCTAATGTGATCAAAAATGGAAACAGCGTTTACCGAGGACATGATTACGCAGGCCGGCTTCACCAGAGAGGGAATGGATTGGTGCAACATTCCTGCAGCTGACGCGCAATTCCTACCTCGTTAGCTGCGAAGGGGAATGTCCGTGTCGGTAACGGGCTGCAACCTGCGCCGGAAGGGCCCGTTATGCTCGATAGGACTGTATATCATCACGCAGGGCATGAAGCAGACGTGTATGCAGTTAAATAAGGGTGGTACCACGACACATTCGTCCCTTGACGAATGTGTCTTTTTTGCTGTCTAAGCCGAATTCAGGAACATGTTTATTATTAAGACCAATAAGGAGTGTTATAAAGATGCGTCAAAGTGAACTGCTTGTCCCTACATTACGTGAAGCGCCAGCAGAGGCTGATGCGGCCGGACATCGCCTGCTGCTTCGATCGGGTATGATTCGTCAGTTAGCGGCAGGCATATACAGTTATCTGCCACTTGGCCGCCGGGTACTGCTGAACGTGGAGCGAATCGTGCGGGAAGAGATGGACCGTGCCGGATGTCAGGAAGTACTGCTGCCAATCATGCAGCCAGCCGAACTATGGGAGGAATCTGGCAGATACACACAGTACGGCCCGGAGCTGATGCGTTTGAAGGATCGGCACACAAGGGAGTTTGCGCTTGGACCAACACATGAGGAAGTGGTTACAGCGCTGGCCCGCGATGAGGTCAATTCCTACCGCAAGCTGCCGTTCACACTGTACCAGATTGGCACCAAGTTTCGGGACGAACGACGCCCGCGTTTTGGCTTGCTGCGCGGACGTGAATTCATCATGAAGGATGCCTATTCATTCGCGGCAGACTGGGATGAACTGGATCATACCTATCAGGCGATGAATTCAGCGTATTGCCGCATTCTGGAGCATTGCGGTCTGAATTATCTTCGGGTTGAAGCTGACGCCGGTACCATTGGGGGACAAGGAGAGACACATGAGTTCATGGCGCTGGCTGATGTAGGCGAAGATACGATTGTGACATGCAAGCAATGCGGGTATGCTGCGAATCTGGAGAAGGCAGCATTTCAGTCTTCCTTGTCTGTCGAGCACATGGAGGAAAAGGAAGAGAGGGAAGAGAGGGAAGCAGGAAAGGCGTCTGAAGTATCACGTATTGCGACACCAGATGTGCGCACGATTGCCGAGTTAAGCTCTTTTCTGAATAAAAAGCCAGAGCATATGATTAAAACTTTGCTCTACCTGACCGATGGTGAACTGGTTGCAGCGCTTGTGCGAGGGGATCATGAGTTGAATGAAATTGCTCTGAAGCAGGTGCTTGGAGCGGATGAGCTTGTTCTGGCAGATGATGCAGCGCTCGCCTCACATTCTCAGCTTGCTGTTGGTTATCTTGGACCCGTGGGGCTGGGATTACGGATAATCGTCGATGTGGACGTAGCCGCTATGCAGCAAGCCATAACCGGAGCAAATGAAGCCGGAATGCATCTGTCTGGTGTACGTCCGGGAATTGATTTTGCCTTGGACCAGGTGGAGCGCATCCGCTTTGCTGCGGAAGGAGATCGTTGCGTAGCTTGTGGGGAACCGCTGGTGTTCACAAAAGGCATCGAGGTTGGGCACATTTTCAAACTGGGCACCAAGTACAGTGATGCCATGGGAGCAGCTTTCCTGGACCGCGATGGTCGTCAATGTGCACCTGTCATGGGATGTTATGGCATCGGGGTATCTCGTTTGGTGGCAGCGATTGCGGAGCAGCATGCCACAGAGACGGGTATCCGGTGGCCTGCATCCGTAGCGCCATACGATGTTCATCTGATTCCGGTAAGCTGGAAGGAGGAGCAGCAGCAGAAGCTTGTTCTTGAGCTGGAGCAGCAGCTGCTGGATCGCGGCTTGCGTGTGCTCGTAGATGATCGGCACGAACGCCCGGGTGTGAAATTCAAGGACGCGGAGTTAATTGGACTGCCGGTGCATATCGTCGTTGGCAGAGGTGCGGCTGAAGCAAAAGTGGAATTGGGCTCACACCAGCTGGCCGCATCTGGTGAAACGAGTCGAATCCAGTTGACTGCACAGGAAGCGATAACTTATGTCATGGAACAAATCCAGATGAGATGAGCTTCATGCAAAGAGGAGCTTCGCATGAGATAGATATACGAAGTGAGATGTCATAGATGTATATTATAGGACTGCATATTATGTCGATGGGCCTTTTGCAGCGTGAAAGTGCTTGTTTTTACTGGAAAGTGAGGACTCTGGGCGTATACATGAATGGAAATTGAGGAATTCATCATACGAAGTAACTATAATCGAAGCTTAATGCTCTCAACATTTCGGCTAATTTACTTTTAAGCATAAACAACGCATGATAAATTACAGCATCCCAAGTGTTTTTACGCAAAGCAAGCGCAGAAAATGTTGCAGCCTTCCTGAATGGCAAACGTGATGAATACCGATGTTGCAAGCAAATGGGTTATAGTTCAGGATGGTGGAGACAACGTGAAAGTGTGAGGTTGAGGGTTGCAAGGGATTTATTTTTGAGAATGTCTGCAAACACAGAGGGCACTTCCAAATTTAACGAGAACTTTACACTTAGCATAACGAGAACTTTAAACTTAGCATAATGAGAACTTTAAACTATGGATAATGAAGAGAAGGGAGCCCCTCATCCAGATTATTCTGGTCGAGAAGCTCCCTTTCTTAATTGAGTTAACCTATGATCCTGTTACCGATTATGAAGCCGTGGGCAATTTCAACGTTTGACCTGGATAGATCCAATGTGGATTTTTAATTTTGTTCAGCTTTTGCAGCGTCTGCCATGTTGTACCGTACTGCTTGGAGATGGAGTAGAGAGACTCTCCCGATTTAACAATATGCACTTTGGCTGGAGCTGGAGCTGGTTTACCCGGTGCCGGCTTCGCAGGTTTCTCCGGTTTGGGCTGCACTGGTTGAGGTTTAGTTGGCGCTGGTGCCGGAACTGTCACCGGAGCTTCATTTCCTGAACCTGGAGCTTCCGGCTCTACGACAGCCTTTTTGCCTTCACTGATCCGACCGTCCGTCTGGATCGTTACTGCGCCTAGCTTTTGCATATAGCTGATCAGAGCTTCATCCATTGCACCATACATGCCTGCTACCGGATACTTGGCAAACATGGTGTACTCATCACCGCCAACAGCTGTGAAATCATTGGTTGCAAGGGTGTAAGCAGCTGCCGGATCGAGGGCTTTATTGCCTACCATCACCGTATGCACACGGCTGCCTTTTGGAGCGGAGGCATCAATTTTGAAGGTGATTCCGGACACTTGCGGGAAACCTCCACTTGGTTCAGGGTAGGACCCCACACCATTCTCCAGTGCTGCAAGCACATCGGAGCCCTTGACTTCAAGCGTAACGACCTGATTGCCAAAAGGAAGAACCGTAATGACATCACCTTTGGTGACAATGCCCTTTTCAATGGAAGAACGAATGCCCCCGCCGTTTGTTAAGGCGATATCGGCTTTGCTGACATCACGGATGGCATCAGCCAGCAGATCGCCCAGATTGGTCTCCCCGGCACGAACCTGTTCCCGTTTGCCTTCTAGCAGTACAGCCGTATTAGCTACTTCTTCCTTCAGGATCGGTTCCTGTTCCTTCTGAATGGAGCTTACGAGAGCGGCAACCTTCTCGTCAGGTTTAATGTCTTTGGCGATGGTTTCATCAACGAGAGCAGCTGTTTTCTTTGTTACTTTGCCGCCGTCTACCCACAGGTCAATGACACCTACATAGTTGGTGTACTCCCCTGCGCTTGCAATTAATGTGCCGTGATCGGACACCAGACCATTCTTCAAGACCGTGTGACTGTGCCCGTCGATGAATACATCAATTCCCGGCACGTCTTTGACAACCTTGAAGCTGGTATCGGTGCTGGAAGCATCTTGTCCAAGGTGCCCAAGAACCACAACCACATCCACTTTACCGCGAATTTCATTCACAAGTGTTTTGGCTTCTGCAGATGGGTCGGTAATGTCCAGACCTTCTACATTTTTCGGGTTTGTTTTATACATCGTTTCCGGTGTAGTCAGGGCAATGATACCAACCTTCACACCGTCTACTTCCTTGATAATATAAGGCTCGAAGAGACGAGTTCCGTCCTTTTTCTTCACGTTAGCGCTGAGCATCGGGAACTTCATCATGTTTGCCAGCTCCAGCAGACGATCAGAGCCATAATTGAATTCATGGTTTCCCGGTACCATGGCTTGGTAACCTATTTCGTTCATGACTTTTACAACACTTTCACCTCGGACGAGGGTTGCAAACGTAGTACCGTGTACGGCATCACCTGCATCGAGCAGAAGTGTATTTGGATTATTGCTGCGATATTTATTAACGATGCCTGCGACTTTGGCAAAACCCATGGCAGGGGACTGTTCCACTGCACGAGCATGCATGTCATTGGTATGTAGGATGGTGATGTGTTTGCCTGTGCCTGAAGCGGTATCCGTCGCTGCTGCCGCAATGCCTACACTGCCGAACAGTAAACAAACCGTTAACAGAAGTGAAACAACGCTTTTCCAGTTTTTCATCAATCCGAAACCTCCCAAAATAGTAATCTATTAGAGTGTTTACACAGCTCATGTAGTATTTTAGCAGACTATAATGGGGAAATCTCGTAATTCGCGTAAAAATAAGTGACCTGAAAGTGACATGCAATTATGTCTATGGAAAAAAAGAGCTTCATCACCTGTTAGAGAACGTATGTTCTTATGTGGTGTAAAAAAAATGCTGCGCTTCACGTGGCAACCCGGTGCGCAAACAAAATTTCTCCAGGGATTCCTCGGGCTCCGGCATAACGCCAGACGTCAACAGCTGAATAGCAAAACGGTTTGCTTGTCTCTCCAGCTTGCCCGGAGCGAAATAGGAATGCTCCTCGAGAAAGAAACGATTGATTCCTTTGTGCAGTCTGTCATGACCTAACTCATGTGCGCATACAAATCGCTGCCATTCCGGGGGCAAGTCATTGTGTATGACGATAAATCTGCGGCGAAGCTTGCGGAAATACAGCCCCTTGGTTGATTGTCCCAGATTGGTGAACCGAATCTGTATACCTACAGCGCGGGCAATGCTGAAAGGACAATTGGTTCGATGTTTTCGAATCAGCTTGGTTACGATGTCATCCATATGATCTCACCTGCAATTTCAGTAAGTTGAGCTCGTGTCTTGGCCTCATGAGCGCGGGTCCGATTCGCCTGGCTTTTTGCGTTTATTCATTTGTTTGGCTTCCCAGAACAGACCTGTAAGTACGTCCTTGATTCGTTTCTTGTCCTCTTCATCCAGCGGTATACCGTCAAACATCAGGTCATCCTCATCCTCCAGCATTCGTTTGAAATCCCGTCGGTCCTTATACGTTGCCCATTCGGGTACATCCTGAACTTCGGCAGCCTGGCCTGTTTCGATATAGCCTGCCTGTTTCATCATGTCGGTATAAGGTACACCGAGAGCATCGGCAATCTTGCGGATGGTTATCGGTTTAGGCACCCCGCGTACACCATTCTCAATACGTGAAATCTGTGAATTGCTTATTCCGGCTGCTTCAGCGAGCTGGTTAATGCTGAATCCTTGCTGCTCGCGCAGCTGTTTCATATAAGGACCAAAAGCGTGCTCCACAATTCATGCCACTCCTTCGACTCGTCACAAGTGCTTGTCATTATGAAATAAGAGAATGGTGTTGCACAGAACACTCCGATGCCAGAACAACCTTCCGATCGCTGTTATCCCCAGATTTCTGATGAATTTTCTCCGATGGGAGAAATCCGGGGATAAAGGCGAACGCTTCGCTTCTTCCGGTTTGTTCTGTCCTCTTCGTTAACGTGCTGCTCTAAACATTATCTTAATACATAAACCACAATTGACTTATGCGAGTTCAGTAATTATCTGTACTATATCGTATATATACCATTAGGTAAAGAGATTTGAATAAATTATGCCAAAAGGTATCGGAAATGAAAGCTTGGGTTTTATTTTATCGTCTAAACGAACCAAAATGAAGGTTTACTCCAATCTCCAGAAAGTGGTATCCTCTAGTAGAAATACGAACAATGTACGAACAAAATGTAAATGAGGATTGTTTCCAAAAGGCAATATATCAGAAAACGTTAAGATTTATAGAATTGGAACAATTCTATAGATAGAGTCTGTTCTTGGATTTAATGACGTTACAAGCTGCCACAATGTTGTGAGATGAATGGCGAGATACAGAAGATTAATGGGTGAGATATAAATGAACCTAATACTAGGAGGAGATCAATGATGACAAATATGGAATTGCTGTTACCGGAACTGGATCGTCGTAAAACGCAGGCTGCTGTTGAGGCCGTATTGGAGAAGTACCGAATCTACAAAACGATTGCTTTTGAGGAACGGGAGGTGCAGGTGACGGCAAGTTATACGGAGCGTTTGCATGGTGCTACCCACGTCACGGGGGATTCCACAGCCAAAACAGCGATCTTTAATGTGGACGTGCAGCGTGCCCGGCGGGCTTATTGTGATACCATTGACCATATTGTGTCCCGGCTCAGCGAGAAGGAACGTGTGCTTGTGCGCGAGCGATACATGAAGGATGATGACGTGTTTGACTATAAAATCTATAACCATGTTTTTGACCCGCCAGTGAGCAAGGATACGTACACCAAGATTCGCACCCGTGCTTTTTACAAAATGGCGCTTGCTTTGTCCGACCGCGGTCTGATTAATATGGAGCCTCTGTCATCGAGAAGAAAAGAAAGGCAGAAGCTTGGCTGAGCATCCTGCTCGAAGTTGATGCTTTCATCTCAACCGGGGATTGGTTACAATAGTTGGGACAAAATGACGGAATGCCGCTGCGGAAGGGGAGAGCGTAATATGCCGGAAGAGGTTCGAATGCAAGAAATGGTCACGTTAAAAACCATTGCGGAAACATTGAATACCTCCAACGATCTCAGCCTGATGCTGGATACGGTGGTTGGCAAATTGCTTGAATTGACCGGATTAACGGCAGGCTGGCTTTTTCTCATTAATGAACGTGGAGAATATACCTGTATCTCTGACTACAACCTGCCCCACGCCCTGATGCGGAATGATAAAGAGCCGATGCGGGTGGGAACATGCTGGTGTGTCAATCGTTTTCGGGATGGCAGATTGCAGTATGCGGTAAATATTATCAACTGCAAGCGGCTGGAGGATGCCGTGGAATTCCAGTGGGGAGATACAGCCGATATTACTCATCATGCCACGGTTCCACTACGCTCGGGTGAGCGAATGCTTGGACTTCTTAACGTTGCTGCGCCTGGCAAGCAGCATTTCAGCGACAATGAGCTGGCTCTTCTGCAGGCGGTGGCTTACCAGATTGGCAGTGCAATGGAACGGATGCGCCTGTATCGTGCAGAGCAGCGTCGGGCTGATCTCTATGCCCGTCTGGGGGATTTTGGCTCAGCACTAAGTCTTCGTGTTAACGAATGTACTGAGGCAGATGCATTGCCGGGTACTGTTGCAGGACTGCTCGGCAAGCATTTTGACTGGCCGTTCGCTGCGCTCATGCAGCAGACGCAAGGGACCTTTCACTTACAAGCGATGTATGCAGAAGGTAAGGTATGGATGGATTCAGGAGCCTCCTTCTCAATGGAAGGCATTCATCTACTGGATCGGATTGTTGATCATTATCGGGCCGCCATGCTGTCAGCGGATGAACTGATTGAAATGTTCAGTCCGTGTACAGCGGGTACGAAGTGTTATGAACTTTCATCGGGAATTGGCGTGCCAATCCCTTATCATACACCGGGCGAGCCGGGAGTGCTGGTGATTGCCACTGGAGTGCGCTCATCGAATCTGCTCAGGGCAGACAGTGAGGTGCTGGAGGCTTTGGCAGAGCATATTGTGGCAGCCAAGGAAAGTCTGAAGCTGGCTGATCACCGGCGCGAACTGGCAAGGCTGGAAGAACGAAATCGGCTGGCGCGGGATCTGCATGATTCCGTGAATCAGATTTTGTTCTCCTTGTCGTTAACGGCGAGAGGTGCAGAGAGCATGTTCTCAGGTACAGAGCCTCTGCACCCTGCCGCAGAATTTATGAAAGATATCAGAGCTTTGTCCCAGGAAGCCCTCAAGGAAATGCGTGCACTTATTATGCAGCTTCGTCCAGCCGGACTGGAGGGGGGACTGTTAAGTGCATTGCAGGAGTATGGGGCGAAGCAAGGGCTTCAGGTGATTGCCGACCGTAAGGGGCTGCGCGCTATTCCTCGTTCAGTGGAAGAAGGTCTGTGGCGCATTGGTCAGGAGGCGCTCAACAATGTTCGGAAGCATGCGGGAGTAACATCGGCTAATATTTTGCTGGAGTTCAATGAACATGAAGCGAAACTCACGATCTCGGATCGGGGAAAAGGTGGGGCCAAGAGACGGAAGCCAGCCTCTGAAAGCTCACTCGGACTGTCCATTATGAGAGAACGTGCTCAATCACTGGGAGGAAAACTGGATATATGGAGTTCTTCACGTAAGGGAACCACCATAGCCGCCGTTATTCCACTTCCGTTTGAATCCGAATAAAGTCAGGGGGCAGGCAGCAATGCCGATTACAATTTTACTTGCCGACGACCATGTGATGGTCAGACGGGGACTGCATGTTTTTCTGAGTACACAGCAGGATATGAAGGTTGTTGGTGAAGCGTCGAACGGGCAGGAGGCTTTGGAGCGTGCGCAGGAACTGGAGCCGGATGTTGTTCTGATGGATCTGCACATGCCTGTAATGGACGGCATTGAAACATCAAGACATTTGCGCCGTTTGCTGCCGGGTACACGAATCATCGTACTGACCTCTTTCTCGGATCAGGATCATGTCGTGCCTGCTGTTCGTGCAGGAGTGAAGGGGTACTTGCTCAAAGATATTGAACCGGAGGATTTGGCGATGGCAATCCGTAATGTATACTCGGGGCAAGTGGAGCTGCACCCGGCGGCGGCAGGCCAACTCATGCATGTGATGGCGTCAATGGATTTGCAATCGGACTCTGTGCAAGCAGAACAGCAGGAGGCAGGATCGCCTTTTTTCCAGCGTCTAAATGAAACGAAATCGGTACAGCAGGAGCTGCATATGTTCGGCACAGGCCTAACGAGTCCATCCATTGAATCAAGTGCACGATCCAGTGCAGCAGGTGTGAATGTGCTCACCCGCCGTGAACGTGAAGTGCTGGGGCTGATCACCCAAGGGCTTAGCAATAAGGAAATTGCCGTCCGGCTGGTCATTACGGAGAAAACGGTAAAAACACATGTAAGTCATCTGCTGGACAAGCTGGGACTTGCCGACCGTACACAGGCGGCGCTTCATGCAGTAAGGAATGGCTGGGAGCTGTAAGGTTCCAGAGGGTACTGAAGTTCATTCAATATTTTTACTTCACTCATTCTCTACGAAGTTCAGACTAAATCAGACTAAAGTCGTATGAACTCAACCGAAAGGTTGAGTTTTTTGTGCTGAAGTTAAGTCCATTAGCTGACGAATTGCGCAGGGTTTACAAGGTAAAATAAGGATAGCTAAAGAAAGCCGGACACGGTCTGAGAGAATAGAAACGAAATAAATCTGACATTGGAGAGTGAATATCATGAACATTGTTATATTGGCAGGCAGCAACCGTAAAAATGCAACCAGCACAAGACTGGGTGAATACGCGGCAGAAGTGATTAGAGGACAGGGACATGAGGCCGTACTGTTTGATTTGTATGAGAAACCGCTGCCCTTCTACGCCCCGGATGATAAACAGGAAACGGACGAACATCTGGCTGAATTAAATACGGTATTGCTTGCAGCGGATGCAATTATCCTGTCTACGCCTGAATACCACGGCAGCATCAGCGGCGTGCTCAAAAATGCGCTGGACCATCTAAGTCAGGCACATTTTAGCGGCAAGCCGGTGTTATCGATCAGCTCTGCTGGCGGCGCAGTCGGTGTAAGCTCGCTTACCCAGATGCAAACGATGGTTCGTAACCTGCACGGCATCAACGCCCCGGAATGGATCTCGATTGGCGGCGCACAGCGTAGACGCTTTGAAGCAACATTTGATGGATATGAGGAGTACGAAGGCAGCCAGGATATCGAGGATCGTGTACAACGGGTACTGGGATCGTTTTTGAAGCTGGCCGAGACATTAACAGCAGCAAAGAAGGCGTTGTAAAGCACCAGACCAAGGATAAGCAAGGATAAGAAAAGATAAGAAAAGAGGTGATTTACCATGATTAAAGGCATATATGAAACACATCTGAACGTGACGAATCTGGAAAAATCACATCATTTTTATGAAAAGGTACTGGGTTTAACTCATGCTTACGGACAGCCAGAGCGAGGCAACTCATTCTATTGGATTGGCGGGGAACGCTATAACATGCTGGGGCTTTGGGAAAAGGAGCCTGCACAGGTGCAGCGTCAGCATTTTGCATTTCACATCTCTCTGGAAGATATGAAACATGCGGTTGAATATCTGGAAAACAAGGACATAGCGACTCGCAATTTTCAGGATGATGATATTGGAGAACTGTATGTTTTTGGCTGGATGCCCGCGGTTTCCGTCTATTTCGCCGACCCGGATGGTCATTCACTTGAATTCATCGCTGTGCTTCCAGACGAGGCGAAGCCTGAGCTTGGGCTGGTACCGTGGAGTAAATGGGAGAAGATGCATGGGAGAGGCGTATGATGATTAATTGATTGAGAAGTTGTTGGCATACGATGATTAAAGAGGTGTTGAAGTATGATTATTCAAGAGGTGTTATTTTATACAGCGAAGCTGGAGGAGCTGCATCATTTCTATGGAAATACGTTGGGCATGAAGGTGTCTGCTCTTGATCCTGCAGAGCAAGCCTTCACTATACAAGCAGGGATCACCAAGATGATGTTCAAGCAGTGGAATGCAGTAGCTGGAACAAAGGGAAATGACAGTAAGCCGTTTTATCATTTTGCCTGGATGATTCCCCGAAACCGATTCAAGGAAGCAAAGCAGTGGGCAGCGTCACGAGTAACTCTGAACAGCGATGGAAAACGGGATGAAACCTATTCGGTCAATTGGGACTCTCATTCACTATATTTTGAAGATCCGGCCGGAAACATTGTAGAGCTGATCGCCCATCATCGGTTAAATAATGAACAAGAGCGGGCATTCTCGGCAGCAGATATTCTGCAGGTGTGTGAGATTGGACTGGTTTCGGAGAATGTGTCTGCTACGGTGAACGAATTGGGGAAGGCTGGCTTGCCGCGTTGGGGTGAGGAAAGTGATACCTTTTCTCCGGTAGGTGACCGTAATGGGTTGTTTATTGTGGTGAAGAAGGAACGAGTCTGGTTTTTCTCCGATCAAAAGGCACAGATGTTTCCGCTGGAAGCAACAATCCGTGAGGTAGGCAGACTTCGACTTTAGGAGCATAACAGTGCTGCTTCAGGTTCTTCTATCACCGTAATGTCCATGTGAAAAATCTTCGTTTCATTAATATCCTGCAAAAAGGGCATAAGTGTCGGTTCCTGATCATGATATAGAAGTAAACGCTTTATTTTATGGGGATCAGGCAGGCCGCTTGTTAGCGAGGCTTCCATTCTAGGGCGTGTCTTAAAACTCAGTCTAATAGAGAAGGGGATGGCAGACTTGGATCGACGTTTGTTGGAGGAAGGACTAGCGACAATGGCATCCAGTCAGGAGCGCACAGGAGATTTGTGGCATGCCCATTATGGTGTGGGCGCGATTGCAGCTTACTTCTGGGTACGGGAAAATCATCTCACGGCTCTTGCCGCCGGCAGCATCACCGCCGAAGCCAAAGCGATGCTGCGTCAGCATGGAACCCGTCCCGCACAGACTGTTTTGCCAGATGAGTGTATGCCGCTGGAATTAGCCGAAGCGCGTATTGCAGACGCACTGGAGCGAACGATCGGGGAGCTGCACTGGGTCGGCCATCAGGCCATCTACGGAGCGATTAGTCTCAAAGCCATTCGCGAACTGGAAGGATGGGGCACGGCACAAGAGATTGAGCAGATTGCTCAATTAATCGAGTCGTTTGAACGAACGATTCCGGGCCGTTCCTGGATGAACACAACAGTGAAGGAAATACGCCATATGTCTCTGGAAGAAAAGGACGATTTTCCCGAGATACAGAAGCCGATGGAGTTGTCCCGGTTAATTCTGGAGGAGCTCGGTGCCTTCAGCACCATTTATCAGGCAGAGGCCCATCATGATCTGATCGGTCATATGCTGACCTATGGGCATGCACTGAATATACTTTATGAGCTTGGTTACCCGGCTCTGTTCAGCAAAGGCATCCCGCCATTTCTCAAAATGGTGAAGGCTTTGCGGCTCAGTCGCAATGTTGATGCAACACAAGCGGGTGCCACACTGCAATCTCCTGTAGATGTGCTGCCGTTACAACAGGCTGAGCGTTCCCGCGCGCTGCCGCATGAACTGGAATACTGGTTAACCGACAGGCGATGCCGTAATTGGTATGAGGGCCATGTGTTCAAGTTTCCGTTCAGCTTCTATCACCATGCGAAGAATGGGGAGCCTGAGCCCGAGATTTGGGAGAATTTCCGCTACATTATTGCATAATGATAATTAAAAGAGCGCCTGCCGATATGATATGGCAGGCGCTTTTCGCCATTTCAATCTCAATATTTCAATCTCCATAAACCGCCAATAATCCAGCCGAATTCATCCCTTAACCCGTCCGCATGAGGGACAATAGACGGTAAGATGGTAATATCGGATCAGAAGCAAGGAACGCAGAGAGCAGAAGGCAGAAGATAGCTGACACATGGAAGATAAGGCCAGCTGGCGTCTGTTTTTTTGATAGGGTGATTGCAACCTTGCTCTGATCGGGTATTGAAGAATATTAAAAACAGGAGGCTACATGATATGAAAACAGTATTGTATGTTCCACTGGATGACCGTCCAGCCAATCTGGATGATGTTATTGTACAAGGGAAAGCAGCCGGTCTTCACATCGTTACACCCAACCTGAAGGATATCAAAAATCGTCTGGATACGGAAAAAACAACGGATGGCACGACCCTTCTCGGCACTTCAACGCCTGTTTACGGGAATCCATCGAAGGTTCATGATTTTATTCTGAAGCATGCGGCCAAGGTGGACGGCTTCATTATTTCTACCGATATGCTGGCTTATGGCGGCCTGATCGGCAGTCGTCAGCTTCGAGATCACGGCGGCGGTGCTTACCCGGCATATGACGAGCAAACGACTCGTCTGCTGGATGTCATTCGCATCATTAAAACAAAGTATCCACGCAAACCTCTATTTGTCATGGATACGATTATGCGGCTGGCAACAACTTCATTTGCAGGTGGTTTGGCGCTGGATGCGTATAATGAATCCCGTTCTCTGATGCAGCAGCCGCGTCAGGTTTATACTGAATTTGAAGATATCATTCAAGGATATAACGTTTCTCCAGAAGGTGAAGAGTACGGGGATACGACGTATTTTGAGAAAGAAAAATACTACAATACGAGACAGCACAAGTTTAAAACCAATCGTTACATTCTGGATCAGCTGGCTCGTACAGGGTATATTGATTTCCTCGCTGTTGGTGTGGACGATGCCAACACTCAAGGGGTGCAAATTAACGAGATCAAGTATGTCGAAGCACGAATCAATGAATGGCTGGGCGGAACGGATGGGCAGAATCCGGATCGTGCAATTATTTTGCCGGATGCAGATGGCTTGGGACATGCTCTGGTTGCCCGGATGGCGAATCAGCTGTTCAGAGGCGGGGCGAAGACGAAGTATGGCGTGAAATATTATGGCCCGCACGGCTCCACCATTATCAACACCTATGAATATATGGATGTACACCAGAATGTGGTGCATCATGTTGATATTGTCGGCGGTACATTGGTGGAGGATGAAGCCGACTCGGCGGTAGACATGGAGATTATCGCGATTACAGCACTCGATCAGGTGCAGGCGGCAGTGGAGCGCTTGGCGTTTAATGGGGAGCAGGGGCTGCCTTCGATCCTGATTGATTTTGTCGGTAAAGGGCCTGCGAATGTAGAGGTGGCGGAAGCTTTGCTGAACAGTCCGTATACGGGGCGAGTGCTTGGCTACAGTGCCTGGAATACACCAGGGAATAAAATTGGTCTTGCGGTAGGTATGGCGCAATCGAGATATGCGCTGACCACGACAGAGAAGCATGAACACAAGCTGCGTGACGCGATGAACGCGCATGGTTCGCTGCTGTTCAAGCGTTTCCTCAAAGATTACAGCTACAAAGCAGTAGCCATTGCCGATATTCGCACCTATTCACGCGCTCATGCACTATATACCAATGTAGCCACGTTGGCAGATCAGAATATGGTGCTGTTCAACTCCGAAGAGGATTACGCTCATCTGCAAAGTTTACTCCGTGATCTCATGCAGACGCACACGGCTGAATTGGCAAGCAAACCTGCCTTCCAGCAGGGCAATCCGGCAATCCGCCAGATCTGTGACGGGCAGTTGACGTATGTTGTTTACAACGGTGCGCTGCTGGAGTACAACAACCCTGATTTCATCTGGGGGCGTGCATTCGAAATTACGCTGAGCCCGCAGGTGAGATTGAACTAGGTTGGGTCAGAAGTTTTGATGAGAAAATAGCCATTTTGATTCGTCTTTTTACCGCCCAACCTCATGCTTTATTCGTGCTGAAGTCCACCGAAGCACCGTCCGCGCTAAAAGAAAAAGGCTGTAAGATAGTATTATCGGATGAATCGCAAGGGACACACCGAAAGCCCATACGCTAATGTACAGACCAGCCATTACGGCTGGTCTTTTTGATGCGGTGAAGTTGTCCTTGCATTGATCCGGTGCCCACATGGACCGCGGGGAAAAGGGGGATGTCCCAAGTTGCCGCATGGCTGCTGCACCATGGGGAGCGAAGTTACTTTTGCAGCAGAGGGGGGGCGAAATGAGTGTGTCCATGAGTACACGTATCAAAAAGACATTAAAGCACAAGCTGGCGACTCTTGTACCTGCGTGGGAGGGCCGTGTGCATGATGCTCCTGCTTCGGGAGAAGTACTTTCAGGTCCGTGCGCTGTGCTTGCTTTTGCAGAAGAAGTGCCAAAGTCAGCCTGGGCAGGGTATCGCCGCATCATCAAAATTTCTCCATACGCCCGATCAGAGGACGGTGGAGCAGAACAGGTTGAGGTCTGGTCGACAGAGCTGATCACAGGTCTGCATCAGGTACGGCTGGAGGATGGGGAAGGCGGGGCCTTTACTTGCATCTATCTGGGTTCCACGGACAGCGAACGCAGGGATGCCGAATCGGGGCTGGTTACGCGCAGCTTGCGTTTTGGCGTGTATGTTCCCGAACCTCAACGTACTGAACATGCTGATGCTGCAGGAGATGTTTGGCTTTCTGCTCTTCAGCGCTGGACGGTGGACGAGTTAGGTCCAGACTGGTCTGTGTACACGGAGCGCTGGCCTGGGGGATACCGGATGCCATCCGTGTTATGGCGTCTGACTGGATATAGTACAGCAGCTGTAGGAACCTCGGCGCTTGAGGTACGCAAACAGTGGGTAGGCCATGTGCTGACAGGCAACACAGTTATGACAGATCAGACGGTTGGTCATTTGGTCGAGCAGCTGGCGCTTCAATCACGGATAGCATTCCATCCAAGGGATGATCAAAGCAATGAAGCTAACGAAAGCATTGAAGGCAATATCCGTTATGTAACGGTTGATGAGGTGACAGCGGATATGCAGGCAGATGCATATTTAAACGGGCAGCTTCGTCTGACATTGTCACAGCGGATACGTCGTTCGGTTGCAACTGCACCGCTTATGCGAGAGATTCACCATAGCAAAGGGATACAGTAAGTGTAAGTCGAGAGGGGCCGCTATATGCGTTTGCGAGTGGCTTCAGATTTTTTTATTAGCAATTTCATAGATTGATAGGATCAAAAATTCATAGGTCAAAATAGTGTGTTTTTGAAGTTAACCAACGAGGTGAGAAACAGATGCCAGGCTCGGTGAACAAAAAGCTGCCAGTTCCCCCGCAATATACGCGGGCTGAACTGATGAATCATTCGGAAGCCCTCTTTGCCGTCAAGGCAGAGGTGCTGGCTGGTGCGCTGCACGAAGCGGCGCAGCAATCGTTTTCCATTGCAGAAGCACAGACAAGAATCAACCAATTTTTGAAAGCGAAGGTGAAGGAATAATGGCAGGTGGAACTTGGGAGCAAACGAATCGTCCGGTACTTCCGGGCTTGTATATGAATTTTCAGGCGGCAGCTTCGTCGGCTATTCAGGCGGGAAGTCGTGGCACGGTTGTTGTGCCGGTAAAGGCAAACTGGGGCCCGGTGGGCACGTTTGTAGAAGTAGGCAGTGAAGCGGCGATTGAGCGCACGTTTGCGGCTAACGCGCTGGATAATGGTACGGCGTATACGTCGCTCAAGCTGGCTTTGCTGGGTGGGCCGAAGAAGCTGCTCGCTTATCGGGTGGCGAGTTCATCTGCCAAAGCTGCAGCGTTGACGCTGAAGGATAGCGGCGGTGCGGATGTGCTGCAGCTCGATGCAAAGTACCCGGGCGACCGTGCGAACGGATTCTATGTGACGATTCAACCGGGCGTGATCGATAACACGAAGTTTGAAGTACGTCTGTTCGAAGGCAATCGCATGCTGTATGCGCTCCAGACAGCAGATGTTACGGCAGCGGCTCTCGCCAAAGAGATGAATGCGGATGAGCAAAATCTCTGGATTACCGCACAGGCCATCGGAGACGGTACAGGCGAAGTAGCTAATGTATCGGGAGCAGCTTTCAAAGGTGGCGTAAGCGGCAACGATGCACTGACCAATGCGGAATATATTGCTCTGCAAGGCGCGCTCGAAGGGGAGCAGTTCGATGTGCTGGCACTGGATCATGCGGCGGATGCAGCATTGCTTGCCAGCTTTGCGGCTTGGGTGAAACGGGTACGTAATGAAGGCAAGCCCGTGATGGCAGTCTTCGGTGGCTCCACAGCGGACGATACTTCCGCTACGGCAGCACAGAAAGCGGCAGCACGTTCGCTTACGCTGAATCATGAAGGTGTGATCAATGTCGGCACAGGCGTACGCCTGGGCGATGCTTTCTACAGTTCTGCACAGACCTCTGCTTATGTGGCTGGTCTGATTGCCGGACAGCGTCTGAATGAATCCACGACCTATGCGGCAACACCGTTTGATGATGTCACACGTCGCTGGACGCGTGCGGAACAGGAGCAGGCTGTGCAGAACGGCGTATTTATTTTCTTCCACGACGGTCGCCGGGTCAAAGCACTTCGCGGTGTAAACACACTGGTTACGCCTGCTGCCGGACAGAACAATGCATGGAAAAAAATTCGTTCCATCCGCGTCATGGACGCAATTAATACCGACCTGCAGCGCTCCGCAGAGGATACGTATATCGGGAAAGTAAACAATACCGAGGAAGGTCGTCAGGCACTGATTGGTGCGATGAAGGCCTATTTGGCGCTGCTGGCACAGAGCAATGTGATTGAGGCCGAAGGCTATGACGTTGTTCTGGACCCTGCATACTACGGCGCTGCACCTGTGCTGAAGCCTGAAGCGGATCAGGTATTCCTGCAATGGAATGTGAAGCTGACGGATGTGATGGAGCAGCTGTTTGGTACATTTTACGTACAATAAGGAAATGACCTGGAAGCAGAAGCAGGCGAGTAGATTCAGATTCATAAAATGAAATATCTCATGTTGAGCGATTGCGCTCAACCATCATAAGGAGGAAATATACATGTTGGACGCATCAAGAGTCATTCTCGGTACCCACGGTCAGCTGCATATCGACGGAGTGTGGCAGACGAATATTAACAAGCTGGAGGCCAGCGTTGAGATTGAGAAGCGAGAGCTGAATCTGGTCGGCAACGACTGGAAGGTTCACAAAAACGGTGCCAAAAAAGGCACAGGCACAATGACCGGTTACAAGGTAACGTCTGATATGATCCAGCGCGGATTCACCAAGTTTCAGATTATCTCCAAGCTGGACGACCCGGAATCATACGGACATGAAAGCGTGCTGCTGAAGGGCTGTATGGTGGATAAAATTCAACTGGCAAACTGGACGGCTGGCGAGGAAGTGCCGGAGGAGACCGGGTTTACGTTCGAAGGCTTTGAATTGCTCAATCCGATTGTGGCGAATTAAGTTTTGTAAAACTTTATTCATATAAGTTGAACTATTCATTTACACTCTAACGGAGAGGACAGAAAAAACCTGGAAAAGCGAAGCGATCGCCTGAAAGCTTTCTGAAAGAAAGCTGCATCGGAAGCATACACTTATCACCGGATTTTCCCCTTTGGAAAAGGGAATCCAAAAAATATGGGGATAACAGCGATTGGAAGGTTATTCTGTTATCGGAGTGGGCTGTGTAAAATATTTAGTTCAAGTTATATAACCTGTTCACAGCAAGCAAGGACATTGAAGCAGACCGAGAACTTCTCGGTCTTTTTGGTGTCTTGGGATGTTGGTGCCAACCGAGGAAACACGGGGAAACGCAGGAAATGCAGAAAATGCGGAAGCAGATCACACAGAAGAGAATACATGGAAAACCAAAGGAGACTACGACCGATGAGTATCAATGAAAATTTGTCCGAGGAACAGATTCTGGATCAATTGTTTGAAGCGGCAGAACGGCTACCGGAAGAAAATGTACGCATTCAGCGCCTGGACCTGCTGCTTACACTGCGTGGGCTCACATCCTCCAAAGTCGATCAGATTCGCGAGCGCTGTACGATTCGCAAGACCACCAAGGGACGCACTGAGGAAAAGGTGGATACGGAAACGTTTAATGCACTTCTAATCTCTGAGGCCACAGTAAAAATGAACGTCCGCGGACTGGAGCTGTCCGGCTGGGGAGACAGCCGTATCACGGGCCGGATGAAGCTGTCGGGTGGAGAGCAGGCGGTTCGCCGTATGCTTCTGGCGGGTGAGCTGGATGCTGTAGGTGATAAAGTGCTGGAGCTGTCCGGCTTCGGTGTGGAGATTGAAGACCTAAAAAACTGATTCACTCCGGCGGGATGACCACGTTCCTGTACCACATGTGGGTGCGTCATCATCTTCGTCCCGGAGAATTCTGGTCTTTGCCGCGAGGGGAACGCTCGCTGCTGCTTGCTTTTTCGGAAGAGGAGATGGCAGCGCTAAGCGCCCAGATGAATCGTTAATTCAAACAGGCAGGAGGTGAATAACATGGCAGAAATGATTATCGGTTTATCCCAATCGAACACACAAATGAAGACCACTCTTCGTTACCTGGATCAGATTCAGCGCTCTACGGATCGTTTAAACCGGGTTCGTTATCAGGGCCTGATCAAAGTGAATAATGAGCTGAGAACAACCGGGCGTAGATTGGAAAATATCTATAGCACCGCTGTAAGGTTGAGCCGTTTGCGCATCACACCTAGAATTGGACTGGATGACCAGCTAAGCCCGGCACTGGATCGTGCACTGACCAAGCTGAACAGCTTCCGCAATCAATTGGTGAAGGCTTCCGGCACGGTGTCGGTGGAGGTGAAGCAGAAGGTTGAAGTAGCAATGGGGAAAATGACCCCGGCGAGTGCCTCTTCCATGTCCGTTGTGATTGGGAGTCACAATACAAATACAACGATTAATAATGTGGCTAAAGAAGAGGATAAGAATCTGTGGGATAGATTTACTGAAGTCTTAGACGTAGCTAATAATGCTACTGATTTGATTGGAAAAGGGAAGAAAGCATGGTCTGATCGAAAAGCCAAAAAGAATAAAGCCGCCAATCCAAGCGCAAGTACAGAAGTGGCAGAAGGTAAGCAAGGTAAAAATCAAACACAAACCACTTCAGATGCAAATGCGGAAACGAAGCGTAACAAACCTTTTCGCAGAGGGATGGGGGGAAGAAGCGGAAGAGGTAGAGGAAGATCTACTTTCAGGACATCTCGGGCTTCCAATCCAGTAACAGCACCAACCCCGAAAGCATCGGAGCTTATTACCGATTTCTCTAACGCAGAAGATAAGAGACTGAGGATGGAATTCGAACAAAAATTAAACCGGAATAAGCTTGGCTTTGCCTCCGCATCACCGATGGGTATGTCCAACCTCTTCTCAGGTGATGGCATGATGGGTAAAATAGGCGGTGGCTTTGCCAAAGGGGCAAAAAGGCTGCTTGGTCCGATCAGCATGTTGGCGGATGTGGCTAACATCGCAAGTGCACCACCAGAGGAAAGAGGTCGGGCAGTCGGCTCTATGATTGGTGGAACAGCAGGCACGGCGATTGGCAGCGCACTCGGAACGCTGATCTCTCCTGTCATTGGCACATACGTAGGCGGAGCCGTTGGGGGCTGGCTGGGAAGCGAAGCGGGTGGCTGGATTGGAAGTAAGTCCGAGGCGATTGGCAACTTTTTCTCCCAAGCGTCAGAGGGAGCAAGCAAGGTGTTCACTGGTGCTGCTGATTTTGTCTCTGAGAAAACAAAGAGTCTGACCGAAGGCATCTCCAATTTCTTCGGCTTTGGTTCGAAAAAAGAAGAACAGACCACTCCAGCTGCAACAGTCGCTTCCTCACCTTCCGTACCCGCAGCACCGCAGATGCCACCGTCATATAGACCAGCAGCTCTGTCGATTACCGGGCCCGAAGCTTACATGAACAATCGATTGGGCTCATCGACTTCCGCAGGTCTTACAGGCACAAGCATGATGCAATCCCAAGCTATGGCACTGAATAACAACGCTCAGTCCAATGGCAAAGCATCTCCGATGACAGTGCATATTTCGGAAGAGCAGATGAGCAGCCTGTCGGGTTATCTCAAGGATTTCAAAACGGAAACGACCAACCAGATCGCTGTGAATATTGCGCCAGGTACGGTACAGGTGACGGTGCGTGAGAACGCCATTGATTATGATGCTGTGAGCCATCAGGTGGGGCAGCGGATCAGCAACGAGTTCCGTAAGGCGATGCAAAATCGCAAAACGATTATGGCCTAAGCAGAAAGGAGGCCGCATAAATGTCTGCATTCAAAGATGAAGCAGGACCTAACGAAATGACATTTACGTTGAAGGACGGAAGCACTTCATTTCAATTCCCGGTGAACCCGGAAGAAGTTAATATTTCCAGGTCGAAGGGATACGAAACGATCCAGATGCTGGAGCATGGCGAGTTTGATTTTGCGCAGGGAGAGAAGGTGAAGGAGATCACCTTCTCTTCTTTTTTTCCTAAGGAGTATGACGAGTCCTATTGTATGGTATCCCCGCTTCCCGATCCGCGCGTAGCCATGAATATTTTGAACACCTTTCTTATCTCGAAAAAGCCGCTGCGTTTCATCATTTCGGGGACCGGCGTGAATGTACCCGTGTTTCTGGTTTCGCTGAATTCGAGCTTTCGCGGTGGGGAGACGGGAGATATCTATTTCGACCTGACCCTGCGAACCTGGCGGGATTCCAAAGTCGAGAAGGTGGGATCAGGAGCTGCGGCGAGTAAGTCTGGTTCACGTACGGATTTGAAAAAAACGAGCAAGACCTACACCGTCAAAGCCGGGGATTCTCTGTCCAAAATAGCCAAGCTTGAGCTCGGAAACAGTTCCAAATGGAACGAGATTTACAAGCTTAACGCCAAAATCATCGGCAGTGATCCGAACCGGATCAAGCCGGGGCAAAAGCTGGTGATGCCATGACCTACAAGGTCATTGTCGATGACAAGCACGACATCACCAAGCTGGTGGAGACGATCACGCTCAAGGACTCGCTCGATCAGATCGCCTATCAGGCGAATATCCGGCTGGCGGTGTCGGCATCCTCCGGGCTGCCTGCCATCTCGCCGGGAATGGCGGTGCGGATCAGCGGGGTTCCTTTTGGCGAAAAATCCATGGTGCATCTGCTGCATCCGGCGGTCATCTGGGAAGCGGAAAGCTCGAATAGCGGGACCAAACGGCTGTCCCTCACGGTCTACGACCGCATGATCTATCTGGAGAAATCAGAGGACGAATTCCTGTTTCCCAAGGATCAGACCGCCACGCAGCGGCTCAAGGCATACTCGAAGGAGTGGAAAATTCCTTTGGCCTCACTGCCGGAAACCAAGACCAAGCTGGGCAAGGCGGTGTATCGGTCGCAGACGATTTTTTCGATGATATTTGCCGATCTGAAGGAAACCGCTAAGTCCGGGGGAGATATGTACCACCCACGGATGACGCCTGGCGGGCTGCAGCTGTTCAAGGTGGGCAGCAATGCGAAGGTGTATGCGCTGGATCGGCTGATCGACTTGACGCAGATGCGCACGCTCGAAGGCGCAGTCACCAAAGTGAAGGTAATGGCAGCGTCGGAATCCGGGGGCAGTGGGAAAGAAGTTCCTTCGAAGGTGCTGGCGATCGAGCAGAGCGATACCGAACAGCTGGGTACATTGCAAAAACTGATCGAGGACGATCAGGTGAAAACAGCTGCCGCCGCAAAGAAGTTGGCGAAAAGCAAGCTGACAGGTGTTCAGGAGACGTTTACCGTCTCGGCTCCAGATATTAATACGATTCGCGCCGGAGACGCGGTCACGCTCAAAGGCCTGAAGCTCATCGTCATGTCGGTCAGCCGCGATCTGTCGGCTGGGCCAGGTACGATGACGCTGGAGCTGGGCACGGCGGAGCTGGTGAAAAGGAGGTTTTACCTTGAATAAAGAAGATCCGTACGGGCAGTTTGCCGATGTGATGCGGGGAGCGATGAGCACGCATTCCCGTCAGGCCGTGAGCGGTCTGGGGGCGGTGCTCGGTACGATTACGGCATCCGGCGTGAAGCTGGATGACTTCAAGCATGAAGTTCAGGACTATCTCGTGGCCGAGCTGCCTGGGACATTACATTTGCCGGAGCGCGAGCTGGCTGGCACAATTTCTGGCATATCTGACGTGGCAAACGGAGGTACGACGGGCACGGGACGGTTTCTTTTGCAAAAAGGGGAAGTGGAAGAAGCGGTTTGGTCTTTGGGAAAAGGCCTGAAGGCCGGGGACCGTGTGCTGGCGATGCGGGTGAATGGCGGTAACGATATTGTGGTGCTGTGTAAGGTGGTGAGTGCCCATGCCTAGTTTATTTCCCGAAACGGGTATTGTCTGGGGAGATGAAGAGGACCTCTCGGGGGTTGCCTCCGAAGAGGTGCGATTTGGACGGAGCTGGCGTTACGACTATGATGCTGGTGATTTTGTACTGACTCCAAGCGGCAAAGTGGCCGCGGCAGACGCGCATGAGGCTTGGGTGCAGTGGTGTATCAAGGCAGTGAAAACCCCGCGCTATAGACATGTGATCTATTCCCGGGACTACGGCTCGGAGCTGGAGGAGCTTGTGGGTCAAGGAGACAGCCGCAGTGTGATGGAAAGTGAGATTGCCCGGATGGTCACGGAGACGCTGCTGGCTGATCCGCGTACAGATGCGGTGGACCAGTTTACGTTTGATTGGGATCGGGAGCAGTGCGTATTTACGTGCCGGGTGACGAGTGTGCAGGATGAGATGTTTATTCTGGAAAGTGAGGTGATCTGACGGGATGGCTGAGATTCCGCGTTATTTGGAGGACCAGACGGAGGAACAGATTATGCAGCGTATGCTGGATCGTCTGCCCGCGGATCTGGATAAGTCGGAAGGGTCGTTTTTGTGGGATGCCGAGGCTCCGGTAGCCTTTATGCTGTCTGAGGCTGCGCTTTGGGCGCAGGAGCTGCTGCGGCGTGGATTTGCCAGTACAGCGGCGAGCAGCGATCCGAATTTTCGTTCGGAGGAGCTGGATTTGCGGGCTGGAGAGCACGGGATTACGCGCAGGGCAGCGGTGTATGCACAAGGAACAGTGAGATTTGCAGGTACACCGGGGAAAGTTGTGCCCTTGGGCACGGTTGTGGCTACGCTCGCAGATGAGTTGTCCGGGGAAGCATCGCTCGAATATGAAACCGTCGGCCGTGTGGAGCTTGGTGAGGATGGCTTCGGGAGTGTAGGTGTACGTGCGCTTGTTGCCGGAAAAGAGAGCAATGTGCCCGCAGGCACGGTAACCGTGCTATCTACACCACTGAGCGGCGTAACGTCTGTGGTGAACACGGACGTGATCAAGGGCGGTGCGGACGTGGAGACGGATACCGCGCTGCTGGAGCGCTTTTATGCCAAAGTCCGCAACCAGGGGACAAGCGGCAACAAGGCACAGTATGTGCAGTGGGCCAGTGAAGTGCCGGGCGTCGGTGCGACGAGGGTGATCCCGCTCTGGCAGGGGCCGGGTACGGTTGGACTGTATCTGCTCGATACGGACAAACGTGCGGCAGGCTCCGATCTGGTAGCCGCGGTACAAAAGTATGTTGATCCAACGCAGGATGGACAAGGTGAAGGGGTTGCCCCGGCAGGGCCAGTGGTGACGGTGATGCCAGCGGAGGAAGTGCCGATGAACATTCAGGTGAAACTGACGCTGGCAAGTGATGCAACGCTGGCAGATGTCAGGGCATTAATCGAACGCGGGGTAACCGCGTATCTGAAGCAGCTTGCTTTTGCCGACCCGCTCGTTCGTTACACCCGCATTGCGGCGATCCTGCTCGACATCCCGCCAATTATCGACTATTCGGAGCTGACCGTAAACCGTGTAAGCGACCAGAATATCGAGATGAGCGCCAGCCAGGTGGCTGTGCTGGGGACGGTGGATGTGCATGAGTAGTGTGTTAACGAGTGAAAAGGGGCGGGAACTGTTCTCGTATTTGCCCCAGTATTATGAGACTTCGCGTGTCATGCAGGCCGATATGCAGGCCAAAGGCGTGGAGATGGATTTGCTGTATCAGGCACTGGACGAGACGCTGGAGCAGTTTTTTGTCCGCACGGCGACCTGGGGGCTGGATTACTGGGAGCAGGAGCTGGGCATTGAGACAGATCGTCTCAAACCTGTGGAGCAGCGGCGTGCTGTGGTGGAGTCGAAGCTTCGTGGTTCCGGGAAATTTTCAGGCAGGCAGGTTGCAAACGTTGCTGAGGCCTATGCCGGGGGCAAGGTGGATGTAACTTTTCAACCAGAAGTGTGGAGTTTTACGGTGAGCTTTGTCGATACGATGGGTATTCCGCCCAATATTGATGATCTGAAACGCGCCATTGATGAACTGAAACCGGCCCACATGGCCGTGGAATATAAATACCGTTATCTGGTCTGGGACGACCTCGACAACAAACAGATAACATGGGATGAACTCGATGCCGCGTCATTGACGTGGAATGAACTGGAGGTGTGGGCGTAATGCCAAAAGATACAGATCGATTAAATCTCCCCCTGCCTTTGGGGAATGAGAATGTGACCCGGGAGAGTATTAATGCGATTTTTGAGAAGATTGATGCAGGTGTTGCAACGCAAGACGATTTGGATGCGCTTCGCGAAGCGGTGAGCAAGATGGATATCCCCGATGCGTCCTTGACGCAGAAAGGGAAGGTGCAGTTGTCGAACAAGACGGATGGTACGTCCGAGACAGTTGCGGCGACGGAGAAGGCGGTAGGGGAAGTTAATATTATTGTTCGAAATCTAGAAGAAAGTCAAAAATGGGGGGCGTTATAGATGGCAGTAGTAGATAAAAGGTTGGCAAGAGCAAATTTTAGTCAAAGGGTAACCTTATATACTTGTCCTGCTAATACAAAGACTTTTGTGAAGGCAGTTAGTGTATGCAACCCCAGTTCGTCAGCTGCAACGTTTACACTAGTTATTGGAGGTATTGCTATAATTGCAAGTCATACAATTAATCCACGTGATACAATCACAATTCCGTTTCTGGATCATGTAATTGAGGCCGGCGATACGATTCAAGCCGAGGCCTCATCGTCCTCTTGTAATATCTATATTAGCGGTAGAGAGGTGACACCTTAATGCCTAATTTAGATAGCTATACATTAGAAGCTTTTAAATTAGATGGTCTTAGTCCAATGGAACATAACATTGGACTAAGTGAAATATACAGGCTTCAGTATAATGGTGTACCTCAAACATATTCATCTACACCAGTAGAAAGAATGGCAGTCAGTTTAAACTATATAGGTGGGAAAGTAAGGATTAATTATAGTATTTGGTCAGAAGGTGGCGTTATAGGAAATGCTAGGGTTTATTTGAACAACTATCCAATAGGGCCGGTTAGAACAACAAGTGGTCCAAGTTCTACTTTTACAGAAGACATTACATTTGATGCTGGAGATAAAATATCTATTTATATCTGGGTATCAACTGCGGGATCAAATCGAGTGTTTTTATCACAGGCTTCAATTTTTTCGAATTTTATTACAATTATAAGGGAAGGAGGGTACGGGCTAAATTGATATAATAATTGTTATTTCTAAGAATTTGAATCAAAAATAGTGAAAACCAAAGGAGGTGAACCCATGGAACGATGGGACACCCTATGGAAATGGGGAATTGCGCTGATGAGCAGCTCGGCATCCTACTTCTTTGGAGGCTGGTCAGGAGTACTCGGCGTTTTGCTTGTGTTCGTCATTCTCGACTACCTAACAGGCATCGCAGCAGCGGCGATGACCGGCAAGCTTGAAAGTAATGTTGGCATGTTTGGCATCGCACGAAAGGTATTTATATTTGCAATGGTATCGGTGGCTCATCTGGTGGACGGTGTTCTGGGAGACGGACATTTGTTCAGGGATGCGGTCGCCTTTTTTTATATCGCCAATGAGCTGTTGTCTATCATCGAGAACGGGGGCAAGCTGGGTGCTCCAATTCCGCCAGCCATTCGGCAGGCGATCGAGGTGCTCAAGGGGAAGGGTGGGGCTGGGGAATACCCCAGCAACTTCTCACCTCCAACCAAGGATTCTTTTCCGCATCCCGAACAGGATAAAACAGAGTCACCAACAACGAAAGATAACGTGAACAAGCATTAAATGCCTCAAGCTAAAGTTTTACTAAAATGTTTGCCTGAACTTGGATCTCGCCTGAACGTTTCCTAAGGTAAGGGCCTAAACCTTGGGAGTATCGCCATACTCTCCAGGTAATTCTCGCATTGCAGTATCTGTATTTTGAACCATGAACTATTGCTATCCAACTCCTGCTAGCGGACATTTAATTTTCCTCTCTTCAACTAAGGGACACGCACACAAGCGCTTTTTAACCCGTCCGCATTAACTATATACAAACGGCATGAGCCGCATAAAGGGTGTGAGAACTTTGCAAAACAGAACCTCGGGGAACACGCAGGGCATTGACATCTCCCGGTATCAGGGCAATATCGACTGGGCCAAGGTGAAGGCAAGCGGTATAACGTTTGTGTTTATCAAGGCTACCGAAGGGCAGACCTATGTTGATCCGAATTTTGAGAAAAATGTAGCGGGTGCGCTGGCGGCGGGCATGATGGTGGGAACCTATCATTTCTTCCGCGGAACAACTGCCGAGATCGCGAAGGCGGAAGCGGCGCATTATGCCAGTACGCTGAACAAGGTCGGGGGAGCCAAGGCGCTGCAGCTGCCGCCCGTGATGGATTACGAGAATAACCCCGGCAATCTGAGCAAAGCACAGATGAATACGGTGGCGAAAGCCTTTTTAACAGAACTGCAGCGACTCACAGGTGTTAAACCGATCATATACACAGGTAACTCCTTTGCCGGGAATTTTGATGCTTCCTTGGGAAACTACGATCTGTGGATTGCACGTTACAGTAACTCACGTGTGCCAGATGATCAGCCAGCGTGGAAGCGATGGACGTTCTGGCAGTATACGGATTCAGGGAAGGTAAACGGCATAACCGGTAACGTGGATATGAATGAATTTGAGGGAACGGCAGCACAGCTCAGGGCCAGATATGCAGCGACTACACCGAACCCGACCAATCCAACAAACCCGACCGAGCCATCCAACCCAACCAATCCTGGCAACCCGTCGAACCCAACGAACCCATCCAATCCGAATCCACCGAAAGGGGGAGAACCGATGACAGCTGAAGAGAAGGCCGCGTTTGATGCACTCAAAGCACAGGTTGACCGTTTGCAGGCACGTCAGCAGATGGAAGTTCCGGTTTGGGCGAAAGCCGCAGTCGATGCGGCACTGGCCTATGACACCAAAAATCCGCTGTTTAGCATAGATAACGGAGCAAGCTACGATTTTTATCGTTTTATTACCGTCATGTATCGTAGAGGTTTGTTTAAAAAATAAATCGAATCGGAATATAAGTTGAACTATTCATTTACACGTGAACGAAGAGGACAGAAAAAAACTGAAAAAGCGAAGTGGTGTGTGTAAAATTTCTAGTCCAACTTATATAGAACAGATCTGAGAAGGTGGAGAAACAAATGCAAGGAGCGCAGGCGATTATTGTCGAGCTGTGTTCCTTTTTTGTACATAATGTCAGTAAAAATGACGTGTCTGATAAAGTTAAAGACATAAGTCTCTAAATCTCTTGTTTAATTCATAAATGTAATGTAAAGTAAATTACACCAAAATGTTTTTCACCACGATTTTAACGATAAACCTCCCTCATCATGACAAAACCATAACATTCGAAGTTATTGTAGCGTCGTCAATCTGTTCTATTCTTTTCTACTCTTGTTTCTATGAATCTGACATCTCATGTAAATCACTCTGTTAAACAACCTATTTCAATGAATTGTACTTCAGCAAACTAAACCTGGTTACATGTCGTGGATCACCTACTGATCATCTTTACGTGTGTCTTTAGGTTGTTCCAAGGAGTACCTATCTTTCTACGCTTGATACGATAGGGTCATAGCTCAGTCATTAATTGACCTTAGTTTAAATAGGAGCAACACTCATTACGTGTAATCCGTCCGATTCGAATCGCTTTATAAGTGAATCTGAATTCTATAACGATCTTGGCTGCAATTTTTCAAAACTCTAAATCGGGTATCAGAGGCATCTAAAGCCTTTAATATATAAGTCAAGCTATGTATTTACACGTGAACGGAGGGGACAGAAAAAACCTGAAAAACGGAGCTAAAAGCTTTCTAAAAGAAAGCTGCATCGGAAGCATAAGCTTCGCCTTTATCACCGGATTTTCCCCTTTGGAAAAGGAGATCAAAAAAATCTGGGGATAACAGCGATTGGAAGGTTATTCTGTCATCGAAGTGGTGTGTGTAAAATCTTAACTTCAACTTATATACTGTACTTGCCAAAATTCGGAGTAATAATTTGTAAAAAAAATAGAGACCGTCATATGTTTCCTTGTACAATGGAAGTACCACCCACCATTACGC
>NZ_JACHKG010000021.1:0-108623 GCF_014203995.1 Paenibacillus sp. JGP012
GCCGAATGGCGACTGGTGATGCAACATGAACATTTTTTAAGTTCGGTGTTTCAGCAAAATAAATTTACATAAATTAGATATTCAACACGCGTGTTAATAAATATTTAACACTAAAGACCTAAAGTCCATACATGTGATTTTAGGTCTCTTTGTAGTTGAAAATCATCTAACAGAATAATTTCTATACTATCCAGCTTTATTTTATTGAAGTTGTTCTAGGTGTTTTTGTAGCAACCTCTATAATATTACAGAGCATGCAATTGATGTATTGTATTTCTCAGTTTAATTATCAAGGATCAATTGGAGGTTGTATTTTGAAAATAACTCGTGAATACTTCCGCCTGTTTACTAAAATGATGTTAAGCAACAAAGTAGCATTCGTATGGTATCTGTTATTTCCCCTCATTGCGTTTTTTATTTTTAATTATCAATGGTTTACTCAGGGGCCTGAGATCAATGAGTTCTATATCCAAACGAGTGTATTTGTTTCATATATTATTTTTGTGATGTCCATTGATGTGACGACCAACCTGATCTCTTTAAGGGAGAGCGGTTTTTTCAAGATGTTCAAATTTATCTCGGGTAGTAAATATCCTATTATCTGGGGAAAAGCTCTGAACCAAATTGGTTTTCTGTTCTTGACCATTCTTCTTTTCTCGCTAGTATCGGGAGTGATATTCCTGGGTAGCTTTGGACAGGTTGCTTTGTTTCTCGCCGTGTCTTTAACAAGCTGTATATTGGGGTCTGTAATGGTCATTTTATTAACGCTTATCCTCATGCTTCTTCCAGTAAGGCAGGAGTCGCTGAATGCGGTGGTCAGTATGAGTTTACTGGTCATGTTTTTTCTATCTGCAAAGGGACTGGCGTATTCAACAGAGTATGGTCTACTTCTGGTGTTCATCAACCCTATGGAATACGTAAGAAATCTAACTTTTTTATTAGCAGAATGGTTTATGGATAGCCCGTTCCCACATTTGAGTCTGATCAACATGAGCTTTATCACACTTTGTTATGTTACCTGCGGACTTATCGCACTCAAGTTTGTGAAAGTCATATCCAGAACACATCGGACATAGCAGGAGGATCTATGATTAAAATTGAAGATTTGAGCTTTTCTTATCCCAAAGCCTCTCGCAAAAATCTGGATCATTTACATGTGGAGTTTCCCGAACAGACCGTTAATATGATCATTGGCAAAAATGGTTCTGGCAAAACGACATTATTTGATTTGATCGCGAATGTGATAAAACGCCCGTCAGAAATACAAGGTATCCCTGATGAGAAGGAAATCATATACCAGCTACAGGGCTTGTTATTTCCTTTAACCTTGAAGGCCAAGGATTTGTTTCGCTTTTTTCTATACTCTGACCACTCCAACCGTATTGAAGTGAATAATGAACCTTATGTAGATGAAGCTATGAGTCCAGCTGAGGTTGATTTGGTACAGCGAGTATGGAATATGGAGTTTGGGCAACTATCTGTTGGGGAGAGACGTTATCTGTGTATTCTGGCAATCACATTAATGAAGAGAAAATTGTACATCTTCGATGAACCATTGGCGGGAATCGATCCTGAAATGCGTTATCATATTTTAAAAAGGATCGAAAAGCTGGCACTCCATAATGAGTGCACTGTACTGGTCTCGAACCATCACTTGCAGGATATTGCAAATATCCAATGTGTTCTGCATTTTATTCATCAAGGTAAAATAACCTTTAGTGGGTCATATGATACATTTATTGAAATGGGAGATGGAGTGAATCCTGACTTAGCGTTTTTGGAGCAGGTGAAGTAGGGAGAGGTGTGTGCCATTAAAGATGTAATAAACCTTTATGCACAATACATGCTTATATCACTGCCCTTTTACTCAAAATTGAGCGACAATAATTACTAGTAAAGAGTTAAATATGCAACAAACTGTGCTAGACTGGAGATAATAAAAAAAGAGCAAGGATGCGCTAACATCCCTACTCTTCACAACAGCCGCTTCTAAGCGCGGTGGCTGTGCATAGGTACCTGAAGTAGACCATTACCTTAGCGGGGCGGTCTATTTCTTTTTGTTTTGATTATCATACAATAAGGAGATTTGAATTAATTTAAATTTTATGAAACTACCTTGCAAACAATCATTTGACTTTGCAAAGGAATAAAATATGAATTTTTTAGCAATGTATCCTAAAATGATGTAGAAAGAAAGAGGGGGTGCATGCTGTGGGTGAACCGATGCAGATCAAAGATCGAATTGAGCGAAATAGACAGGAGTTACGTCGCTTGGCGGAGAATCATGGCATGCAGGATAATAAAGTCCTCGAGCAGTCCATGGTTTTGGATGAATTGATCAATGAATATTACCGATTTCAATATAAAAAGCGTTATATGAAGAGACAGCCGACTGCGTAATGCAGTCGGTTTTTTGATGTGTGTAACGAAGGAGTCGGCTGCAATTTTGCAGTCGGCTCTTTGGTGTTGTCTCGAACCGTATGCCTATCTCTTCCCCAAACTTCCCAAAGCGTCTGCCTCAATCCGCATCTTTTCTTGAAAACTCGTACCAAATCCAGAGCTTACAGGATAGCGAGCAGGACTCTACACTGGATATGATGACCTCAATTCGTTCTGAATGTGGCATTGAATGAACCATTTGAATGATCTCATGGAATCACGGCGAGGTCACATACAATAACTCAGCGAGGAGGATACATGAACATGATAAAAAGGCTGCAGGACTACATCAGGAAGCTTCGCTTTACCTGTTTCAGGCATGCTTTCAGCTGCAAATGCGCTTTGCGTTCTATTCGAGGTTTCTTTGGCTTCAGCTCTATGCGAAAAAGCATGAATCTGCGCTCCAGGCTGCTGCTTCTCTTCCTGGCACTGACGCTGCTGCCGCTAAGCTTGCAGGGGGGGATGAGCTACGCGCATTTTTCGCAGACGCTGGATCGCAAGACGGAGCAGTTCACCATCGATATGGTGCGCCAGATCAATACCAATCTGAACCGGATGCTTAAGGACTTCGAGCGTTTGTCGCTCTTGCCGCTCTATGACCAGACGGTGCTTGATATTTTACGAGAGTACGATGGCCCGATGGGTTCAGGGAGGTGGGCGAAGTCGGATGATTATCTGAAAATGAAGCTGTACACGTCAGCTCAAGCCTATGACCGCCCGGAGATTCGGGGCATTCATCTGCTGAGCAATAGCGGTATCCTGTTCTCCAATCTGGACTCGCTTGCGGTGAAACCGGTCTGGGACGGGAGCCGGGAGAGCTGGTTTGCCGAGCTTGGGGATACGGAAGGAAAATGGCGCTTGCTTCCTCCACATGTCCCCGGCTATTACGCAGGTGAGCAGGAAGTACAATACATCACTGTGGGTAGAGAACTGCGTGATCCGGGCACGCTTCGGCGGCTGGGTTACATTTTAATTGATATTCGCCCGGATGCCTTTGGGCAGCTGCTGTCCAATCTGAATTTTGAGCAAAAGGCAAGCCTGATGATTGTGGACAGCCAGCAGCGTCTTATTTTCGAGCGAGCTTCTACAGAAGGGCTGTTTGCTTACGGGCCTTTATTATCTCAGGGAAAATTTAAGAATGATGCAGAGAACCAAAAGCTAGAACTGGATGGACAGTCCTATCTCCATGTAAGGCATGTTTCGGGGTATTCCGGGTTGTCCGTGATCAGCCTGACGCCCATAGCTGTTATTCAGAAGGAATCCAGGGAGATGCTTACCTTCACCATGGGACTGGCACTGCTATGTATGACGGCTGTAGCGACCCTTGCTGTGCTGATATCTTACAGGGTTACCCGTCCGCTCATTCGCTTGAAACAGCACATGATTCGTGTGGAGCAGGGTGATTTCAGCCAGCGGGTTGCCCATTACAGCAATGACGAGCTTGGGCAGATCAGCCGAGGGTTTAACCGTATGATGGAGGAGATTCATCGCCTGTTCCGTGAAGTGTATTTACTCGAAATTCAGGAACGTGAGGCAGAACTGTCGGCACTGCAGAGCCAGATTAACCCTCATTTTATATACAACACGTTGGAGTCCATTAACATGATGGCTATCCGTGAGAGACATGAAGAGGTATCTGCAATGGTGACGGCGCTTGGCAAGCTGCTGCGATACACCATAGATAAGGCGGATCGCATGGTGCCCCTTCGGGAAGAGCTGGCATTTGTCGATGCCTATGTGCGAATTCAACAGGTGCGTTACAACGGTGAACTGGAGATCATCTATGACATCGAAGAGGAGGTTCATGACTGTCCGATTCCCAAGCTGCTGCTGCAGCCGCTGGTGGAAAATGCAATCTGCCACGGGATTGAAGGACGGCTAGCAGGCGGCAGCACGGGTGGTAATAATGGCGGTATGATCTGGGTATCTGCCGTTTTATTCGATCAGGAACTGCTCATCAGTGTTCGGGATAACGGCAAAGGCATGAAGCAGGACGAGCTGGATCGCTTGAATGCTTTTGTCTCTGGACAGAGCATGGATCACCCCCAACCCAGCAATCCCGTTTTGCATCGCCACGCCGGGGATAGTCTGGGGCTGCATAATATCGCTCAAAGGCTTCGTTTGATATATGGGGAAGACAGCGGACTAAGTGTTGATGGAAGCCCTGGACAAGGACTGGTTGTGACATTATCCATTCACCTTCAACCGAAAGGGGATTAAAACACATGTATAAAGTGCTGCTTGTCGAAGATGAGACGGTGATCCGTCAGGGATTACGGGAGCTGATTGTACAGGCCTCACCCCAGTTTGAGGTGGTAGGGGAAGCAGCAAGTGGGACGGAGGCGCTGCAGGTGCTGCGCTGCGAAGTGCCCGATGTATTAATCACCGATATCCGTATGCGCGAGATGGATGGGTTGACGCTGGTTTCGCTGGCAAGAGAGATGTACCCTGATCTGCTGATGCTTATCATCAGCGGGTACGGTGAGTTTGAATATGCACGCAGGGCGATGGAGCACGGGGTATTAAGTTATCTGCTGAAGCCAATCGAACGTCATGAGCTGGTAAAATGTCTGCAAAAAATGCAATCGCTGCTCGACCGCAGATACGGCCGCTCTACACTTCCGATATCAGAATCCTCTTGCGCAGCAGAGCCGGATCACGGGGAACCTCGCAAAATTATTCGCATCGTGAAGGAGCATATCCACCAGCATCCCGATGGTGATCTGCGGCTCCAGACGATGGCTGCACTGGTCAACCTGAACCCGACCTATCTGAGCCAGCTGTTCAAAACCGAGACAGGCATCAACTACTCGGATTACATCGCAGAGGCACGAATGGAGCGAGCGAAATGGCTGCTGGTCAACACAGGGCTCAAAATCTATGACGTTGCCAGGTTATCGGGGTATCATAGTCCCAAACATTTCATGCTGGTGTTCAAGCAACAGGCGGGATGTACGGCAGGGGAGTATCGTGATGGATACAGTTCGAAAAAACCTCTTTAAATTCCGTACCATTTCTGCAACTGACGTGATTTAGGAGCAAGCAGCGCTTTCGATATACTGGGGTGGCACAGGAATACTATAACGTCCATAAGGGGGATTTTTCATGAAAAAAGCAGGACTGACGCTGATTCTCTTACTTATGATTACCGCGCTAATCGGGTGCACAAGCAGTGAAAAGGCGGGTAACTCTAACGCCTCTGGCGGAGATAGCGACAAGGTAGAGCTGAAGTTCATGATGTGGGGCAACCAGGCACACATTGATGTGTACAACAAGCTGATTGATGGCTTTACAAAAGAAAATCCAGGCATCAAGGTAACGATGGAATCTGTACCATTTGCCGATTATCAGCAGAAAATATCGGTGCTTGCTGCTGGTGGCTCGCTGCCCGATCTGGCCTGGGTATCGGAGCGCATGATACCGCAGTTCAAGTCCAATCACATCCTGGCCGACGTGTCGGCGTTCAAGGATGATGCACAGTTTAAGCTGGACGATTACATTCCCAGCACGCTGGATCTCTTCCGTGAGGGAGATCAACTGTTAGGCTTGCCGTTTTCCACACCGCCGGTGGTGATGTTTTATAATAAAACGCTGTTTGACAAGGCCGGGCTGACCGATCCGAACACGCTGGCTGCCAAAGGAGAGTGGACGTGGGAGCAGTTTGAGGCTTCTGCCAAAGCGATTACCAGCAAGGATGCGGCGAATCGCATCTATGGGGCTAACTTTTTTCGGGACTGGAAGACTTGGGCGGTGCTTTCCTCTTACTCCTGGTCGAATGGAAGCGGGCCATTCAACGAAGATATGACAGCGTTTACGTGGAATGATGAGTACGGTGTACAGACCTTTGCTATGCTGGAGCGCATGATGTTTACCGACGAATCTCACCCGAAAGCGGGCGAGCAGGTGAGCTTTGATGCAGGCAATGTGGGCATGTTCTTCGATAACTACAGCTATGTGTCCAAAGCAAGGGAGATTAAGGATTTTGAATGGAGCATTGCACCTATGCCGTCCGGCTCACAGGGCAGTGTACCGATGCTGGGGCAGGCGGGATATGCGATGTTTAACGATAGCAAACACCCGGAGGAGACGAAGAAGCTGCTGAAGTATTTTGCCAATGAACAGGGGACTCAGGCGACCGCTACGTATTTTGTGCCTGCACGTACATCGGTGCTGAACTCTGATGCCTTCATCCAGCAGCCTAACAATCCGAGCAAGGAGCATATCGTGCAGGCTGTTATTGATGAGATGCCAAAAGCGCGGCTGATTCCAGGGCATATTCGCTGGCAGGATATTGATAATGCGGTGCTGCAAGGATTTGATCGGTTATTCGCTCGGACAGCGGCTCCCGAGGATAATCTCAAGCAGATGCAAGCTGAGGTACAGCAAATACTACAGCCCTGAAATGGCAGTGAAAGCAGTGACAAGTCATAGATGTAACGAGACATAGCCAGGACAAAACGAAAAATCGTAAAACAAGGCAGAAAAAGCAGGACATATTGGAGAGATGAACAGATCGTAACAGACCGTAAAAGTCGTAACAGATTGTAAAAGATCGTAAAAGATCGTAAAAGATCGTAAAAGGAAAATGAGGAGCGGCCTGGGCGGACAAAGCCGCCGCCAGATATGCAAAAGGTACAGCTGCCGCAGCAGACGGAACAGACCAGAAGAAGAACAGACACAGAAGAAGAACAGACCAGAAGAAGAACGGACACAGGAGACGAAACAGACACAGGAGGTGCAAGATTATGCAGAATTCGCAAAAGGCTGTTCATCTCTGGGATAGAGAGGACATTTCAAAGACGGCGCGATTACAGACGATGCTGGCTCACAAACCGCTGTCACTCATCGTCAGTCTGCCCGGGAATGATCTCATACTGGCTCGGGCAGCACAGGAGGAAGGCGCAGATGCACTGAAGGTTCACTATAATGTGGGGCATCGCGCCAGTGGAAACCATTTTGGTCCGCTGGATGAATACACCGAGGTATTTCGTGCAATCCGTTCAGAGTTCGGAGGGCCGTTCGGCGTTGTGCCATCAGGGAGCATTGAAGGAACACGCAGGGAGGATGTGGAGCGCCTGGCCGGTCTGGGCTTTAACTTTTATTCGATCTATGCGCATCATCTGCCGTCCTTTATGCTGCATGATCCGGGGATGGAAGCTACGTTTGCAATTAACGATGCTTATGATGTGTCTCTTGTGGAATCGGCTGCGCACTTTGGTTTCACTGCGCTGGAGGCCTCAATTGTACCCGGCAAAGAATACGGAACGCCGCTAAGCTTCGCGGATGTGCTTCACTATCGGCAGCTTGTTCTGAAGGCCGGGGTGCCGGTACTGGTTCCTTCCCAGCGCAAGCTGGTGCCGGAGGATGTGCCGGTGCTGCACCATAGCGGCATCAAGGCTATTATGCTCGGGGCCATCGTCACAGGTAAGACGGAGGATCAGCTGCGCAGAGCCGTGAGCAGCTTCCGCAATGCGATAGATCGTCTGGGGCAAAAGGAGCCTTCGGGATCGGAACAGTCTGTTCCTGATTTGTTGACTGCCGGCCATTCTGTCCCAAAATCATCTTTTGCTGGACATATGGACCATTCCGATCCTACGAAACTTTCGGATGGTTCGGGTTCAGGGAGGGACGGGTCGTGAGCCGCTCTAACAAGCTGAGGCGCGGAGGGCCGCTTGCCAGAGAAGCCCAGATTGCCGGCTGGCTGTTTATTTCACCGATGGTGCTGGGTTTTACCCTGCTGCTCTTGTTCCCGATGGGGCTTGCTTTTTATATGAGCCTGACGGATTGGCCGCTGCTCGGGGATCATCATTTTATCGGACTGGACAATTACCGGGCTATTATGACGGACGCTATGTTCTGGGAAGTGCTTGGCAATACGGTTTACTTTACGGCAGGTCTGGTACCGCTGAATATTGTACTTGCTCTGCTGCTCGCTTTGCTGCTTTCCAAAAGCCTTCGGGGCATTGGTTTGTTCAGAACGGCCATTTTTGTGCCAGTCATGACGTCATTAATTGTCTGGGCGATCGTGTGGAAGCTGATGTACGCGACAGAGTCGGGATTAATTAACCAGCTGCTGATGATGATGGGCATCAAGGGGCCAGCCTGGTTATACGATCCGAGTCTGGCGATGCCGGCGGTCATCGTGACCAGTGTGCTAAAAAATGTCGGACTGAATATGGTGCTGTTTATTGCAGCACTTCAGCAAGTCCCGCGTTCTCTTTATGAAGCGGCGACACTGGATGGCGCGGGTCGAAGGGCTTCTTTTTTCAACGTCACCCTGCCTATGATTACGCCGACCGTATTTCTGACCGTAGTGATGACTGTCATTGGGTCGCTCAAAGTATTTGGACAGATTTATGTGATGACCCAAGGCGGGCCGAGCAACAGCACGAAGGTTCTGGTCTATTACATCTGGGAAAAAGCGTTCAAGCTGTTTCAATTCGGCTATGCCTCGTCCCTCGCATATGTGCTGTTCCTGATTGTACTAATTCTGACGCTGCTGCAATGGCAGCTCCGAAAGAGGTGGGTATTTGGTGAAGGCGATGCCTAGATTGACAGGCCGGAGGTTTGGAACCGCTGCGGGCACATATGTTGTACTAACAGTGGTTTCGCTGATTATGATTGTTCCGTTGATCTGGATGATCTCGACATCCCTCAAGGAACCGCAAAACATATTTACCTATCCGCCGCAGTGGATACCGGACAGTTTGCAATTTCAGAATTATATCGATGTGTTTCGATTGATTCCATTTCACCGTTTTTACGGGAACAGTGTGTATATCTCTGCCTTAGTGGTGCTTGGGACGGTGTTTTTTGCCTCCCTTGCGGGCTATGCCTTTGCCAAGATTCCGTTTAAGGGACGGAATGTGGTCTTTCTCATCCTGCTGAGTGCAATGATGATTCCGCATGAGGTGACTGCGATTCCGATGTTCTTGTTTATGCGGCAGCTGGGCTGGATTGATACACATCTTCCGCTGATTTTACTGCCGATCTTTGGCGCTGGGGGTGTGTTTGGCATCTTTGTCATGCGGCAGTTTTTCCTTACGGTGCCTACTGAGCTGGAGGAAGCGGCAATGATTGACGGCTGCAGTCGGTACCGGATTTACGCGCAGATTATGCTGCCCCTGGCCAAGCCGGGTATGGCGACGCTGACTATTTTTACATTTGTGACGAGCTGGAATGAATTCTTTGATCCGTTGATTTTTATCAATTCGAGAGAGCTGATGACGCTGCCGCTGGGGTTGTCCCTGTTTACGGATGAGGTGGGAACGGCCTGGCAGTATTTAATGAGTGCAACCGTGATGGCGACCGTGCCGCTATTAATTGTTTTTTTTCTGGCACAGCGGCGTTTCATTGAGGGAGTGGCGATGACGGGGCTGAAGGAATAGGCGAGATGACAGAATTGAGGAAGTGGATTGGAGGGACTGAATAAGTAAGTAGGAAGTAGGAGCAGGAGTAGGGAGTAGAAGCGGAAAGGGGAGGTAACATATGGGTGAGCATAAGCGTGTAAAAAGGGAGTCATCGGATGTAATCGTCGTTGGCGGTGGTCCAGCAGGAATAGCGGCGGCAATTGCCGCCGGAAGGCAGGGTGCTCGCGTTGTGCTGATAGAACGCTACGGCTTCGTGGGCGGGATGTCAACGGCCGCTATGGTTTATCCGTGGATGACGTTTCATACGGAGCAGGGTGAGCAGGTCATTCGGGGGATTGCCCAGGAGATTGTAGATCGCTTGCAGGCATGCGGAGGTTCGCCGGGGCATCTGCGGGATACGGTTGGTTTTGTGCACAGTGTGACACCATATGATCCGGCAGTCTATCAGGTGGTTGCGGCAGAGATGCTGAAGGAAGCGGGTGTGCGGCTGTTGCTGCACAGCTTCGTGGATGACGTTGCTGTAGTAGACGACCGGGTAGAAGGTGTGCGAGTGACGAGTAAATCCGGTCAGCTGGAGCTTCAGGCGAAAGTGTTTGTCGATGCGAGTGGTGATGCAGATGTGGCTTATCTGGCTGGTGCTGCTATAGCGAAGGGACGGGAGGAAGACAGCCAGTCTCAGCCGATGACCATGAAATTTCGCATGCGTGGTGTGAATCTTGAGCGTGTGAAGCAGTACATGCAGGAGCATCCTGAGGATTTTTATGAGAAAACGCCCTTTGCCGAGCTGGACACGATCCCGTTAACGGGTGTGAGCGGCTTCTACTCGCATTGGAAGAAAGCGGCGGTGCCGATTCGGCGCGATCAGGTTTTATTTTTTACCGGGCCAGCTGAAGATGAGGTGTTAATTAACTGCACCCGGGTGCAGGGGCTGGACGCAACAGATGTTATGGATTTGACAGTGGCAGAGCAGGAAGGGCGAAAGCAGGTGTTAATGATTGCCGAGTTTCTGCGCCGTGACGTTCCGGGGTTCGAGCGGGCTTCCATCTCTGCTGTTGCACCACAGATTGGTATTCGGGAATCCAGGCGTGTGATCGGGCATTATGCGCTGACGCAGGAGGATGTGGTTGCAGGTCGGAAGTTCGACGATGTGATCGCCAGAAGTGGCTATCCTGTTGATATTCATGATCCGTCCGGGCAAGGCGTGACAGCGGCGTTTATCCAGGGTGACGGAGCATATGACATTCCATATCGTTGTCTCCTTTCGCAAAATATAAGCAAT
Source organism: Paenibacillus sp. JGP012 (assembly GCF_014203995.1). NCBI lineage: Bacteria > Bacillati > Bacillota > Bacilli > Caryophanales > Paenibacillaceae > Paenibacillus > Paenibacillus sp. JGP012. The sequence goes on from NZ_JACHKG010000021.1 coordinate 11,089, forward strand.
CTGCTGGCTGCAGGACGATGTATCTCTACGACACATGAGGCCCATGCGACCACCAGACTGACCCCAAGCTGCATGGCAACGGGAGAGGCTGCGGGCACAGCGGCTGCTTTGGCAGTGAAGCTGAAGCTTGCTCCTGCGATGCTGCCCATATCGCTGTTGCAGACGGAGCTGCGACGCAGTGGTGCAGCGATCTGAGTTGTAGCGTTCTGAGGTGAGAACGAGATGAGAGCGGGAGGAAAACGGGATGGAAATGAGATGATCATTAGACAGAGCGAGAGGTGGGAGGAACTGAGGGAGGACGTGGTAGAGAATCAAGGAAGGAACGAAGGAATGAAGGAATCAAGGAAGGAACGAACGAGCAAAGAAGAAAGAATGAAAGAAGCGGAGAGCGAAGGAATGAAAGAAGCAAAGAGCGAAGGGACGAAGCGAAGAACGAATGAGGTATGTATTTAAGTATGTATGTATGTATGTATGTATGTATGTATGTATGTATGTATGCGGGGTGAAGAGTGTACGGAGGAAAGAGGCTTAAGGAACGTGGGAAGGATGGAAGGATGGGTGGGTGGATGTTGGGAGGGGAAAATATAAAAAACGAGGATGTGATGTAAGGGTGCGGGGAGGAAAAGAGGTAACGAACAAAAGAGAGAAAGCAGGAAATAAGGGAAAGAGAGAAAGCAAGAAAAGAGAGGAAGTAGAAAAAAAGAGGAAGTAGAATGGCAGGCAGGAGGGAGAAGACAGTAAGGCAGTAAGACAGTAAGACAGTAAGGCAGGATCGAGGGGGCAAAGGGGAGGGTCGAAAGCGAAGAACAAGACAACCAGTGGCAACCATTGGGAGTAGCAGAACGCTAACGATTCCCAGAAGCCTTATTTGGGCAAAAAGGCGGGCATGAAAAATCTAACGATTCCTAGCAACGTTATTTCGCTGAAAAGTGGCCGAAACTCCTGTGAAATGGGGATAATCAGCGAAATAAGCTTTGTACGAATCGTTAGATTTCAAAATACCTGCAAACGGGCTAGATAAGGTCATCTCGAATCGTTAGAATTCCAGCCTGCCAGCCATTTAACGGAGTAACTTCGCTTCCTCACTAATTCATACGTGCTTCAAGCCTTCTTGCAACGATGGAGAGGGAGTAGTTGATGATGAAATAAAGCACTGCTGCCAGCAGCAACGCCGGGATAATGTAATCGAAGCTTTGACCACCAAGGATCTGCACATTGCGCATCAACTCCGGCAAGGAGATAATGATGGCCAGTGATGTATCCTTGAGCAGTGAGATGAATTGGCTGACCATTGGCGGAGACATGCGGCGCAGAGCCTGCGGCATAATGATGCTGCTGAGTGTCTGCATGTAGCTTAGGCCGGAGGAACGGGCCGCTTCCACCTGACCGCGCTCTACTGACTTGAGTCCGCTTCGCACAATTTCTGCGATCATGGCGCCTTCAAACAGACTCAGTCCCACGACTGTGGACCAGAAAGCTGGCATTTTGATACCAAGCTGAGGCAGTACGATATGGATAAAAAAGATGATTAGCAGCAATGGCAGGTTCCGAATGGTGTCCACGATGACAGCGACAATCTGTGAGAGGACGGGAATACGTGTATAACGCAGCGTTCCGAGCAATGTACCCAGTATAAAGCTGAACACAATGGATAACCCCGCGACTTGCAGGGTCACCCAAAATCCTTGCAGCAGGAAACGAAGGTTAGGCCATTCATAGGCCCCGCTGAAATCCATACATCAGATGCCTCCTTCGGTGAGCGATATCAATTTCAATGAATGCCAAAGCGAAATTCCAAATGGCGAATCGTTTAATTCAACAGATTGCAGCGGATGAACGGTATACAGAGGCAGTCACTTGGATGAGTCAAAGATGGGCCAAAGATGAGCCAAAGATGAGTCGAAACATGCTGTTCGGTGATGGAGTCAAGAAACGATGTCCAGTGATTGACCACTCTTATCATGAAGCAGGGCAGTGCGTGCTGGGAGCTGCACGCTGTGCGAAAAAGTCATAGCAACCTGGGATTGGAAGCATGCGCCAGCGTAAAGAGCGCTGCGATCATCCTCGATTCAGCCTCATAGCCTTATTCATCATCGACCCATTCATCCTACATCGTAACCTGCCCGACGGGTTTATTCTTGCCAGGTTTGCCTTTGGTTTTGCGTGCCTCTGCATCACTCTGTCCAAATCTGCGTTCCATATAATGCACCAGAAAGCTGAGCGGTAAGGTCAGCGTCAGATAGAATAAAGCAACAATGGTGTATACACTTAACGGCTGGAACGTATCCGAGTTTACAATGTCGGCAAAATACATCAGGTCCATACCGGCTACAACCGCCAGGATGGAAGAGTTTTTAACCAGATTGATAAATTGATTGCCGATGGAAGGCAGTACAATTTTGATGGCCTGCGGCAGAATGACCAGGTTCATGGCCTGGACATAGGACAGCCCGGAGGAGCGTGCCGCTTCCATCTGTCCCCTTGGCACCGTCTGAATACCTGCCCGAATCGCTTCCGCGATGAATACAGCTGTGTAGATCGTTAACCCCAGTGTGCCCGCGACAAATCCATCCAAGGAAATGCCGAGTGCAGGCAGTCCAAGATAGAAGAAGAACACAACCAGCAGCAAAGGAATGTTGCGGATAAACTCAACAAAGGCAGTACCAAACCAGTTCAAAGGTTTGACTGGCGAGATCCGAAAGATTGCTAGAACGGCCCCCAGCACAAAGCTGCCAATCAGGGCCATCACACTTACTTGAATCGTATTCAGAAATCCTTCAATAAACCGGTCGGAGTGCCTGAACAGTACGCTAAAATCCAATGTGCCCATAACAAGAGCCTCCGTTCTCCAGGTGTAAAAACGTTACTCAGGCTTGCTGCCGAGCCACTTCTCATGCAGCGTGTCATACTCGCCACTGTCCTTCAGCTCTTTCAGCATTTTGTTAACCTCTTCGACAAAGGCCGTGTCCCCTTTACGGATTGCCATGCCATACGGTTCACTGGTAAAATTGCCGCCAACCAGCTTGTAATTGTTGTCCGTCTGCTGCATACCGATCAGAATGATATTGTCGGTTGTCAGGGCTTCGCCTTTACCTGCTTTCAGTGCGGTGAAGGCATCCTGGTAGTTGTCGTACTCCAGCACCTCCGCTTTCGGTGCCTTTTCGCGAATATTCTGTGCCGACGTGGAACCTTTCACGGCAAGCACCTTTACGCCATCCAGGCTCTCCAGCCCGGCGATGTCACTGTCGTTTTTCACCAGCAAAGACTGTCCTGCTTCAAAATATACATCACTGAAATCGACCTGCTCCTTACGCTCATCCGTGATGGTCATCGTGGCAATGATAATGTCGATATCTCCGTTCTGCAGCATCGGAATACGTGTTTTGGATGTGACCTCCTTCAGCTCCACCTTTGTTTCATCTCCGAGGATCTGCTTGGCCAGCGCCTTCGCTATATCAATATCGAAGCCTTCCACATTCCCGCTCGCCGGATCTTTGAGTCCGAACAATTTGGTGTCGTATTTCACACCTGCAATGAGCTTGCCCCGTTCCTTGATCTGTTCGATCGTTCCTTTGGCTTTTGCATCGTCCCCGCCGCTTGCAGAAGGTGTATCTGTGCCAGAGTTACAGCCTGACAGGACAAGCGAGAGCATAAGAACCAACATTACCGTCAAAGACGGCCATTTCAATATATTTTTCAGTTTCATCCGTATAAGACCCCTTTCGAAATTGGATTAAATCCTGTGAAACAAGATTGAAATTCTGATGAACAAAAAATTAATGATGGATCAGACGGCTAAGGAACTGCTGCGCTCTTTCTTCTCTGGGATTGTCAAAAAACTCCGATGCGGAGGCTTCTTCCACAATCCGGCCCTCGTCCATGAAAATAACCCGGTCGGCTACCTCACGGGCAAAGCCCATCTCGTGTGTAACAACAACCATCGTCATACCGTTATGGGCAAGGGAACGCATGACATCAAGCACCTCCCCGATCATCTCGGGATCAAGGGCTGACGTGGGTTCGTCAAAAAGCATAATTTTGGGCTCCATCGCGAGCCCTCTCGCAATGGCTACACGCTGCTGCTGTCCACCGGACAACTGGGAAGGGTAGCTGTCTGCTTTATCGGCAATGCCGACGCGCTCCAGATATTTCATGGCTGTTGCTGCTGCCTGGGCTTTGGGTTGTTTGCGTACTTTTACGGGTGCAAGAGTGATGTTGTCGATGACTTTTTTGTGGGGATACAGATTGAAATGTTGAAACACCATGCCGATGTCGCGGCGGAAGAGGTTGATATCCACCTTTTTCTGATGTAAGGGAATGCCGCTGACGATGAGCTCGCCGTCGCTAATGGTTTCCAGTCGGTTGATACAGCGGAGCAGTGTGCTTTTGCCAGAGCCTGAGGGTCCGATAATGACCACGACCTCTCCTTCTTCGATACGAAGATCAATATCTTTGAGGACGTGGAAATGGCCAAAATGCTTTTGGACACTTTTGAATTCAATCAAGAACACACACCCTTTCTACAATGGATAGTAAAAGGAATAAACAGGAAATATTGCAAAGTAGTTATTTAATCATACATAGTCATCCTGCCAATAGCAATTAGTCTGTGATAAAACATGACATAAGTAATGGTTTTTATAGGGCTATAGCCATTAATTACGTTATATATGTGTTAGGTAAACAGAAAACTTGTGACGAATCTTGACAGAAAAATGAATCAATAGTTCTAAATGAATTACAAACATTGGAATTGAAGTATATTGTATACTTTAATTGGTGTCCTTTTTCTTAATCAGAAAGGCATATATATAACAAATAACATCAAGTTCACCCTGTACATGGCAAAAAAGCTCAACCTTGCACCAGTATGCCGTTGATATGATGGAACGAGATAACCACAGTAGAGAGGATGATTACGCACCATGAACATATATCAATCCCCAATGTCTGCAGGATCAGGCAGCGTGTCTGATATTCAAGCTTACGAAGTGACTCTGCCTGTTATTCCTGAACGTGAGTATCACATTACGGATTATGGTGCTGTTGGAGATGGCGTTACGGATAATACAGAGGCATTTCGCCTCGTTATAGCTGCATGTGCTGATGCGGGTGGAGGCCGAGTTATCATTCCTGCTGGAGTGTGGCTTACCGGTCCTATTGAGCTTCGCAGCCGGATTGAACTGCATGTAGAGGCCGGGGCACTGGTCACCTTCAGTCGGGATTTTGACCAATATCCGCTGATTGCATCAAGCTTTGAGGGCTGGCAGGCTGTACGCTGCCAATCTCCTATTGATGCCGACGGACTCGAAGATATTGCGATTACCGGGGAAGGCATCTGGGATGGGGGCGGTGAAGCCTGGCGTCCGGTTAAACGTTCCAAAATGACTGCTTCCCAGTGGACAAGATTGCTTGCTTCAGGCGGGGTTGTAGAACAGGCTGGTGAAGACGAGCAGATCTGGTGGCCTTCTCAATCTGCGCTTGATGGCGTAGCGCTTGCCGAGAAGCTGCATAGGGAGAAGATTCTTGATGTCGCTGTTTACCAAGGCATTCGGGATTTTCTGCGTCCAAACATGGTCAGTTTGCGCCGTTGCACACGGGTTTTGCTGGACGGGCCGACGTTCCAGAACTCACCTGCCTGGAATCTGCATCCTTGGGCATGTGAGCATGTAACGATTCGAAATGTGAGTGTAAGAAATCCATGGTTTTCCCAGAACGGGGATGGGCTTGATATTGAATCCTGTCGTCATGTTCTGGTGGAGCAAAGTGTATTTGATGTTGGTGATGATGCGATCTGCATGAAGTCAGGCAAGGATGCGGAGGGGCGTGAGCTTGGACTGCCATCGGAATACGTCACAATTCGGGATTGCACGGTGTACCATGGTCACGGCGGTTTTGTTATCGGAAGTGAGATGTCAGGCGGAGTCCGTCATGTACGGGTGATGGATTGCACGTTTATCGGTACGGACATCGGTCTGCGTTTCAAGAGCGCACGTGGACGCGGCGGTATTGTAGAAGATATTCAGATCGAGCGTATCTATATGAAGGATATTATTATGGAAGCGATCTCGTTTTCCTTTTTCTATGCCAATCAGGAAGGTTCTGCACGGGGTGGTGATCTGGCGCAGGAGGTCAGTGAAGAGACACCGATCTTCAGAGACATTCGAATCTCGGATGTGGTCTGTGCTGGTGCCGATACGGCTCTGTTTGTCAGCGGTCTGCCAGAGATGCCTCTGGACAGTGTGAGCATTGAAGGGTATAGCGTTGAAGCTCGCACTGGTGTCCAGTGTGCTCAGGCGAAACATTTGCAGATTACGAATCTTCAGGCACATATTACGGAAGGCCCGCTCATTCATCTGCATAATTGCAAGGGAGCGGCATTGGAGGGCATTCGTGGAATGGGAGCCGATGGCAGGCTGCTGCTGGTTACCGGGCTTGATTCGGCAGGTATTGTATGCCGGGAAGCGGATGCAGATACCGAAGGTCGGCAGATCTCGGTGGGGCCGGAAGTTCGAAATGGCGTCATCATTCGCAGATAAATGCTTCATCGTTGTTAATAAACAGCCGTAGCTCCAGAAGTGGGGTCGCTTCTCCGTGAGTGGGAAGTGGGGCCTGCTGGAGCACGGCTGTCCTTTTGAATTTTGTTTTAGTGATGTGTCGTTCACCGATGCTCCTTGCGATAACGAAGCGGCGTTGTACCGGTGACTTGTTTGAATGTTTTGTTAAAATGGGCTGTATGCTCGAAGCCAACCTTCTCGGCAATGAATTGTACACGTTCTTGTGTCGAAAGCAGTCTTCGCTGTGCCTCACGCACGCGCACAATCCGCAGGTATTCACTGAATCGAAACCCCGTAAGACGGCTGAACATTCGGCTCAGATATGAAGGGCTGATATAGAAGCGGGCTGCCGTACCTTCCAGGGTAAGGGGTTCCGTATAGTGTTGGTTTACATAGGTTACAATCTCACTGATCTTGTCCTGCATCGGATGCAGGGAGCCTGGATTAGCTTCTCGTATAACCGCTTGAACTCGATGGATCAGAATAAGCAGCTGAGCCAGCAGGCTTCGGACAGCAATCTCGTAGTGCGGCCGCCGTTCCTTACACTCCTGGAGCATTTTCCACAGAATACGTTCAATTTCAGGCTGATCGGACTCGGGAAGGCGCAGCAGACTGGAGCATTCGAATGGCAGCAGACCGCAGATTCCCAGCTCCATGCCTGTGGCAAAAGCAGGAGAGAATCCGACGAGTATCCGCTCGAAGCCAGGCTTGTTACCTTTGGAGGTGGTATGTACATCATGCGGGTTGATAAGCACAAGATCACCTTTGCGTGCAGGCAGAATCTGTCCATTCATGGAGTAGACCCGTTCTCCTTCAAGCAGATAATATAATTCGTAAAAAGGATGGGCATGAGGCTGCGGCATTGCGCTCCCGTCATGTCTTCGCATATGTTCAATGGTAAAAGCGTATTCACCGATTCGATATTTGGGTCCAATCCGATCTTCGATGAGACTCATTATGCAGCTCCTCTCTACTTCAGGGTTCAAGTCGCTTCTTAGGTGGATATCCATATCATAACGGAAAATTCATATTTTTGTAAACGCTATCATTAAGGGCTGCATGAATTTTGTGATACAAAAATAAAATGGAGAGCAGGTGACTCCTAACGGCTTATGGATAAGGGCCGAGGGTGTAAGGAATCTGGTTGTCAAGGTGACAAATCGGGAATGTTGTTTTAGAGTAAGGAGAACGAGGTCAGACTCCGGATCGGGAGCCCCTCGAAAACGAGTTGGAAGGAAGGAACGACGTTATGACAACACATGAATTATCACCGCTCGTCGCTGCACTTGATATGCAGCCGCACGTTGAAGGTGGTTGGTATAAAGAAGTTTGGAAGGCATCATATCAAATCCCGCAATCCGTTCTGCCAGATGCATACTCGGGTCCGCGTTTCTCAGCAAGTTCAACGTATTTCCTGCTGCATGCTCATGAAATCTCCGAGTGGCACACAGTGCTGTCGGACGAGCTGTGGTTATGGCATAGCGGCAGTCCAATTGAGTTAAAATTGGGCGGCAGCGGCGAGAATCCTGAGAATGAGGAAGTGCTTGTTCTCGGTATGGATATCGCTGCAGGACAATCTCCGCAAGTGCTTGTTCCTGCTGGAGTATGGCAGACAGCACGTCCATTAGGTGATGAGCCGGTGCTGGTTACTTGTGTCGTTGCACCAGGTTTTCACTTTGATGATTTCAAGCTGGTGTCCAAAGGGTAAGCATATTCGACACTCTAAAATAAATATCCCGATTCCAGATGTTCGACATCTGAATCGGGATATTTGAGCAGCTCTTATTATTTTTTGCTCGTAGTGATTGTGCTGTTTATTGCAGACGTGGTAAAGATTTAGCTGGCGTATGCTACTCACTTCGGATTGTCACTACTCATCCAGCTGTCCACATAAAATTCACCATTCCAAATTAAATCGAAACAATTGAGTACAAACCATTCTGTAACGAAATGCTCCCAGTCTGCCCCGTTGCAACCTTTACCTCAGTGGCAAAAACACCAGGCATACGCCCGTCGGGGAACCAGGCCTTCTTCTCTTTGTCGATGACAATAAACATGCCTTCTGCGTCACCGATCGGGGCAAATTGTTTTTCATCCCCGGCAAAGGGTTCAAGGTGATACTGTCCCTTCATTTGGCTTATGGTATCAGGAACATCATCCACAGGCAGACCAATCTCGCTAATGCATAGCAGCTGCCTGGAATCAAAGGCATCTTCGACTGCATTTTCCAACGAATGGTGAGCGATGAACTCCATCAAATTACCGCTTGGGTCATAGAAATAGAAAGCTGTTGCATCCCAGTAGGGAAAATAGAAATCATCCTTATTGTCCTTGGAAAGCAAAGAGATGTTTCGAGCTTGAATCCACTTCTTGGCTTCAGCGAGTGTATTCGTTGGAATCGTGAAAGCGACATGATAGAAGGGCTTTTCCTGACCAGAAGCCTCCTGTAATCCAAGGATGGAATCTCCTACGCGGAACGATACCGACGATGTACTCTCCTCCAGCAGCGCCAACTCCAATAACGTACCGTAAAACTCCTTCATGGCCTCTATTTGATCTGTGAGCAAGTTAACCTCTTTTATACGCATTCAAGTTACTCTCCTTCTAAACTTATTCTTGATTAAAATATTCAATGGTTTTCTCAATAGGCTCAATTCCGATGTCTACTTCAGCACTTGATTTATTACGTAAATCGAAGAGACAACTTTTAATTTTACTTTGGGAAAACGGGCGTGGGTATGAACAAGCAATGGAGTGAGACGGTAGTCCAAATCGGACGGTAGGACTCCACAAAATACCAAAACACCCGCTCTTTCAGAAAGGAAGGCGGGTGTGATTAAATGGAATACATCTGAGATTATAAAATCTATCACATCATTATAATTTAGAAATTAAAATTGTCAGGATCGGAACCAAAACGTTTATTCTCGTTCAGGCTGTTGATTTGTTCGATGTCCTCAGCAGTTAACTCGAAATCATACAGCTCGGTATTGGCCCGAATACGCTCAGGCGTTACGGATTTCGGAATGGTCACGATGCCGTTCTGAAGGTCCCAGCGCAAAATGACTTGTGCCGGGGACTTGCCGTATTTGGCAGCAATGTCCTGCAATAAAGGGTGCTCCATCAGATGACCTTGCCCTAGCGGAGACCAGGCTTCAATCTGGATTTCGTGTTTGCTGCAGTATTCGCGCAGCTCTGTCTGGGTGAGAAGCGGATGAAGCTCAACCTGATTGACAGCGGGTTTTACGGTTGCATCCATCAAGAGGTCTTCCAGATGATGAGTCTGGAAGTTGCTTACGCCAATGGCGCGTACACGTCCTTCTTTATATAACTTCTCCAGTGCTCTCCAGGTATCTTTATACTTGCCTTTGACAGGCCAGTGAATCAGGTAGAGATCAAGATAATCAAGCTCCAGACGTTTCATGCTGTCTTCGAAGGCAGCGAGCGTGCTTTCATACCCCTGGTCACTGTTCCATACCTTGGTTGTAATAAACAGATCCTCACGGGCAACACCGGCTTCACGAATACCCTGCGCGACACCGGCTTCGTTATTGTATACTTTGGCGGTATCAATGCTGCGGTATCCGGCCTCTACCGCTGTTCTTACAGCGTTTACGACCTCGTCTCCATCCTTCACCTTGAATACGCCAAACCCAAGCCAAGGCATTTTGACCCCGTTATTAAGTGTTGTTGTGTCCTGAACGTGTTTCATGATCTGTCATTCCTCCTTTGATTCTTCGGTTCAACATAATGTTATTACCCTGCAATTGGGAAGTTATTACCCTGTAGACTGGCAGTCAATCGTATGTATACCGGACTGTCCTCCCTTATTATACTAAAGTTTATCTGCACTTGAAAAAGCATAGTAAGGTCACAGGGGAAAAGACTCCTGTTTTATCCTTTTCCGGCAGCCGCAGGTTTGGTTTTAGCGCTTCCGGGTGATAAGATGAAGTATACGGTAAAAAAGAATGAAGCGTACTCGATACAACTGCTCTTCATGAATCGAGATCTGTCCAGTCGAGCGGCAGGAAGCTTTTACATAATCCTAACTGACAAGATGCGGTTATTTCGGGGACAGCCCGTGCCGCAAGATGAATGATAAAGGAGCAAGATGAATGATGGCTAAACCTAAAAAAACCAAAACAGCAGCAGCCTGGTCTCTCGTTATTATGGGTGCCGGCTTCGCAGCATCCTTGCCATTTCAGGGGGTTCCCGTAGGTAGACTTCTGGTCGGGTCTTTTGAGGCGGGGCTGGTAGGGGGACTTGCAGATTGGTTTGCAGTAACGGCACTATTCCGCCATCCGCTGGGTATTCCCATCCCTCATACGGCACTGCTGCCTAAAAACCGGGATAAGATGACGGAAGGTCTGGTCTCTGCTGTTGAGAATAATCTGCTGAACAAGGACAGCATTACAGAGAAAATTGCTGGCTTCAAAGCAGCTGAGCTTGTACTGGACACACTAGGGCGGGAGCTGCACAGCGACGGCATCAAAACGATGATTGATACGCTGTGCAAACGCATTTTGGCAGGACTGCCGCTGGAGCAGATTGCTCCGATGGTTGCCAAAGAGATCAAGTCACAGGCCGGGGCGTTTGACTTGGGGCCGATTCTGGAACGGGCTGCAGTACAGGTCACGGAGCGAGGATATGATGCTCAGGCTCTGGATTATGCGCTCAAGCAGGCGGAAGAGTGGCTGGTGCAGCCGGAGACCATTCTGTTCCTGGGGGAAAGCGGCATGAAAGCAATCAGTGGTATCCAGATGAACGGACTCATGCAGTTTGCGATGAACGCGTTTATGGGTTATTTGAATGAAGACCGTCTGGGCAGCATTATTCAAGGATATCTTTTTGACCGGGTAGAGGATATGAAACGGGAAGGCAGTGCGTTGCGCTACAAAGTGCTGAATATGCTGCGTACGCAGGCGATGCGTCTTGCGGTGAGTGAAGCTGTGCAGGATGGCCTTAACGGCTGGAAGAACAATCTGCTGGATGGCTGGAATGCCGAGGAAACCGTGCTGAACAAGCTTACCGAGCTGCGGGATAAAGCGCTGGTGGCGATGGAGGATGGTCGTTACGTAGATACGTATGCGCTGCCTGCGATCGAGAACGTTCTGGCTGATCTGCGTGCGGATGAAGCGTTAATGACAGGTATGAATGCCAAGATTGTAGAAGGTGTCACCACGCTGCTGGAGAAAAACCATTCCAAAATCGGGAATCTCGTTCGTGAAAATGTAGATAAAATGGACAATGCTTCGCTCATCTCGCTGATTGAAGACAAGGTGGGGCAGGATCTGCAGTGGATTCGGATTAACGGTGCAGTAACCGGATTTATTATCGGGGTTGTGCTGACCGCGCTGCGGATGGTACTGGAATAACAGGAAAGGCCGAGCCGATCTGGCTGGCAGATGAAAAGAGCCGCTCGTTTGCAGAGCAGGCTCTTTTCAGAACATTCGGGCTTCAGGGGAGCATAGCAAACAAAGAAGGCTTTCTTTTTGACACCAAACAGTGTTCAAAAGAAAGTTTTTTGTTTTTTATATGGAAAAAGTTAGAGGTTTACTGGTACAACAGTCTTAGAACCGGGTAATATACACCCAAATATAGGCATGAATCATCTAGGAGAAAAGTTTCAGGAAAACGCTCCTGTGAGCGGATGTGTCTTATGTTGATTTTGTACTATGATGCATGTAACAGGTGGAGGGGGCGCTCTTTACTTACATAGGTTTGAGCCAAAAGGGGGAATTGCTATTCCGCGCACGAAATGGATGAGAAGTTTATTTGCACTGATGATGGTGTTCACTATATTGCTGGGAGGGTGTCAGAAGATGACCGAAAGTGAGAAGCAGGCGTTGTACCAGGAGGCTGAGAAAGTTGTGGTGCAGCATTTCAAAGAAAAGTTTGAACTGGATGTGGTGGTGACAAGCAAGGAACTGCTGCCAGAGATGGCGATGTCGCAGATCGGACTTAAAGGGCATGTGAAGGATCATGAGGATCAGAACTTTGGCATATCGTACGACTACAAGAAAAAAATCACCAAAAATCTTGTGATCAGTCCTGAGCTGGAAGAAGTCATTAAAGCTAAAGGTCATGATCCATACGCCAAATAAAAGGGGAGGTGCAGTGATTGAGTAACGGTAACGGCAGGAACATCGATGATGAAACGTATAAAACTTTATCGGAGTTAGCCTATCAGGATCAAAAGGCAGGTGACCGCCTGACAGAGCTTCCCGGGTGGCAAGTGCTGGAGGGCACAGAGAGCAATAAATTTTCCGGCTTCGATGCCGTGACGTTCTATAATCCGGAGACAAAGGAGGCAGTCATTGCCTACCGGGGAACCGAGGGAAGTGCCTCTTTGGATCGCTCGGTGCCTGACTTTGTGATGGATGCACGCATCGGGGGCGGAGAGTTGATCCGTAAGGGACAGCAGGAGACAGCACGAGTTGTAGACAACCTGACACCGGGATGGCTTGATAAAAGTGTCCAGAATGTCAAGGATTTCACAGGTGTTTCCAAAGTGGAGAGCTGGGCAGGAGACCGGGTAAGAGATGTACAGAACTGGACGGGCGACCGAGTGAAGGATATTGAAAAAAACGTGTCTCCTACGGGCTGGGCTAACCAGATGTATCAATCCGAGGATTATGCGAACCGGATGAAAGAAAAGTACAGCGACTTGAATTTCTCCCTGACAGGACACTCTCTTGGCGGTGGGGATGCACAGTATGCCTCTGCTTATACCGGCCTTCCTGCGGTTACATTCAGTGCACCTTCGGTTATGGGCAATCTGACGCCCGAAATGCGTCGCAGGGTCGAAGCGGGCGAACTCGATGGTCAAGTTGTGAATTATGCGAGTCCGGGCGATCTGGTCGCTAGCGGAACGTTAGGCGGATATGATCGTCATGTAGGTTCTACGTATTATATCGATTCAAATTATGCAGATGCCAACAATGGCGTAAGTTTGATTGATAAAATCAAGAATACCTTTGGCGGGGAAAACTACCACAGCCTCGATCAGTATGACTTCAAGAACGGTTATATCTCCAACGAGCTGTATGATCCGATTACGGGTGAACGAGTACGTTATTCACCAAGGCTTATGGAGAATCTCGGACCGCTCAGCAAAGCGGTAGGCCCGATGGGACTAAGAGGCGGTGCGGGCAGAGGTATGGCAGTAGCGCTGGGGTCAGGTCTAATCCAGGTTACGCCGGAAGAACTGAAAAGTGTGGCTTCCCGCTGGAAACAAAATGCCCAGCAATGCAATGCCGAGCTGAATCAGGTGCGGACACGTATGGCTCAATATTTACATTCAAGTCGCAGCCGCAGGCTGGAGCCTATTGTGACTCAGTTAGACGCATCCATCCAGGAGCTGAGCACGTGGCATATGAAGCATACAAGCCAGTTCCTGAACTTTATTGAGGAAAAAGCGGAGGCTTTCCGGCAGGCTGATGAGAGCCCTGTACATTTTAACTAATGTTAGATGGCCGGCTGGAGAGATGAGCATTCAAGGTAAGAACGTGCACTGAGGGGGAGGGAACCACGGATGAGCGGACAATTGCTGGTGGAACTGAATGACCTGCGGATTGCGGAGAAAGAGCTGTCACAGCTGCTGGTTCGCATGCAAGCGGATGAGCAGGAGGCAAGAGCGCTGTACAGCCGTCTGAACGATTGGAAAGGACAATCTGCCGATCATACGAGGCAGCAGATTGAAGAGTTTTTCGCAGGCCTGGCCAAGCGTATCCAAGCCATTGAAATGCAGAAGCGGAGCTTGAATCAGTACATTGAAGTGATGATTCAAACGGATCAGCAGCGTTAAAAACCAGCGTGTACTGCCATATTGCGGGTGGCATACATCGCATCATCATTCATGTAAAAAAGGAGTCTTGCACCAAAGGGATGTTCCCATATGGCGCAGACTCCTTTTTACATGAGAGTTAGCTGTTCATTCAATAATGAAGCTGCATATTTAATTGTGAATTAACGCTTTTTGCGACGTGTTGCGAGTGCGATGCCCAGGAAGGACATGATCAGAGCCAGAATGGAAACGATCAGCGTTGCTTGCTGCAGCTTCAGCGTTCCCGTATCCGTATCCGTGTTGTTAGGTTGACCTGTTACCGTATCGGAGAGCGCATCTCCGAGAGTGGTGTCATCATTTGCTTTCTTGCCATCCGTTGCTGTGTCGGAGGCTGTATCGTTCGATGCGCTACCTGAGTTGCTGCCTGCGGTACCTGCGCTGTCATGCCCGGCACCTGCTGTACCTGAACTGTGGTGGTCATCTCCAGCTGCAGCCGGGTCTTCACTGATCGTGGTGATGCTGTGCGGATTGTTGTCGCCAGGCTTGCCTGTCCATTCCACAATGCTTCCGTCGCTGTAATATTGAAACGCATCCCAGGCCACTTCTGTTTCATTTTTCGGGTTTTGTGCAACAAAGTTGAACTGCTGGAATTGTCCAGCCAGAATACCCTGGTTATCTCCGTCAACCTCCCACGTAATGGAGGTCACTTCGTTCGAGTCATTTTTTTCGGTAGAAATTTTCCAGCCCGTCAGCGGTTGATATTGCTTGAACGCAACCTCTTTCGGGATTTTCAGTGTAATTTTGGTGGTCGGCAGTTCTTTCTCGGATGGCACCTTAATGGTGTACATCTGCCATGCACTTGTCTGTGCATTGGATGGATTTACGGTGACGTGAGCACTCGCAAAGCTGGCAAACAGCAGAAATGCTGCTGCACCTGCCGCTACAGTTGATGTTAGTTTGGATACCCATGATGTTTTCTTCAAAAATAAAACCCCTCTCAATTCGTTGTGAAAAATATATCTTGTGCTGCTTAATTACCGAAGGTATGACTTTATGGCTTCGCTGCTTTGATATTGAACTCGGCATCTATCGCATCGAGCGATCGTGTCAGAGCATGCACCTTAATGCTCCAGTTACCGGGCATGGAGATGTAATCATCTGCCTTGTAGATGCCGGTATCATTCTTAGGAATGGTGATCTCGTAGATGCCCATATCCATATCAAGATGTGTCAGGGACAATGTGACCTGCTCAAGATCCTTGACCACACTGCCGTCCGCTCTCTTGATGCTGACTTCAAACTGATTCTCTCCCGTTACGTTCGGGCTGACCTGAAGTGTGATGACCGAGCCGTCTTCTGTTGTCTCTGTCCCTTGGTAAGGTCCGGCTGACGCTGGCTGGCCTGGAGAGAGATGGGTCAGGATTGCCGCAAGTGCAAGGATAATGGCACCTGCAGCAAGTTCCACCTTCAGGCTGCGGTATAGACGTGCTCCTGTGGCTGCTCTTGCCCGCTTGGCATGGTACCCGGCGAATACAAGCATCACAACAAGCAGCACGATTTTGCCAAACAGCACAAGACCATAGGCTGTCGTAAAGAGCGAGGTTAGCACTGGCGCCGGCAGAATAACCAGACTGCCATAGATGCCGGTAGCGACCAGAACGGCTACGGCACCCATTCCCCAAGTCATAAATCTGCGCAGAGTAACCCAGTAAATCTCGCCACGTACCTTGACAGGAAGCCGATCTGTAAGCAGCGGCAGGCATACAGCCATGGCGGTGAGAGCCCCGATCCAGAATGCAGCGGCCACCAGATGTGCGAAGTCCAAAGTCACTGCAATCACACGCTGCTCAGCAGCTGCAGGATGCCCTGTCATGGCGTGTGTGAGCAGCCAGCCCAGTACAAGCAGCAATGTCCCGTATGAGGACAAGATGCGTACACGGATGGTTCGGTCCAGATCGTAGCCGGATAAAAGCGTTACGGCGATCAGCAGGGCGATCAGCATCTGCAGCATCCAGATCTGTCCGAAGGATGTGAGCTTCAGTGCGCTG
The DNA here is from genome assembly GCF_014203995.1 of Paenibacillus sp. JGP012. Classification (NCBI taxonomy): domain Bacteria; kingdom Bacillati; phylum Bacillota; class Bacilli; order Caryophanales; family Paenibacillaceae; genus Paenibacillus; species Paenibacillus sp. JGP012. The sequence goes on from NZ_JACHKG010000021.1 coordinate 27,480, forward strand.
CCCATCAGAGCCCAGCTGAATTGATTCAGATCGACACCAGACTCGTACAGCGTGTTCAGTGGAAGGCTTACCAGTGCGGCGAAGGATGCAGCACCATAGCTGATCCACAGCAGCTTGTAACTGCCTGGCGCATCCATCGGTTCTCGCTGCAGCGATGCGGGGGCAATTCGCAGCAGTAGAAAGGCCAGAACACCCAGCATAACGGATAGTCCAAGATATTGAATCCAGTCCGTAAACGAGACGATCCATTTCAGAGGTCCGCCAGCTGCACCCGAACCGGATGCAAGGTCCTTCAGACCCGCAGGTGAGCCTGATGGTTCGCCGATATGGAACACATACGCTCCAGAGATGGGATGGCCATCGGCAGATACCGCTTTCCAGCTGGCAGTGTAGGTGCCATCGCCTAGCCCGGAGCGTAAACCGGTTTCCAGAATGTGCGGGCGCTGCGGGTCGATTTGTACATTGCCGTCGTCTGCCCGATTTCCGTCCGGGCTGGTAATTTTAATATCATAAAAGGCGGTCTGCAGTGATTCGTTAAACTCCAGCGTCAAGCGCTGTGGTGCGGTGACGAGCAGTTCATTTTCTTCCGGCGACGCCTTGACCACGTAAGCATGAGCAGAGGCCCATTGCGGCATCACAAGGAAGAGCACCAGCAGCAGGCTGTTGAGCAGTATCCAATGACGCTTGTTCCATCGCAGGGTCAAGCTCTTAGTATTCAAAAAATCATCACCCTCGGGTTATAGATTTGCAGATTATTCCCATGATTGTTCATTCGCGCACAATCTATACCATTATAACTTTGTCCAAAATGAAGGCGTATGACTACATTGGGCTATAAAAAATCATGGTTTTCCACATAATTGTGACAAATGCATGAAATGACATGTGTGCTGCTGCTGCGCTATTACATAGTGCACAGCATAACCTGCTGAACGCATGTTATCATCCATTGTTCGTGTGTTCGTGTGTTCGTGTGTTCGTGTGTTCGTGTGTTCGGATCATTCGCTTACTTACGCGGCTTGCGTCCGGCAAGCCCGCTCTCCAGCGCATAACGGGTAAGCTGGACCCGGTTCTCAAGCTGCAGCTTTTGCAGAATGTTCTTCAAATGGTTTTTCACAGTCTGATCGGAGATGCCTAACTGCTCGGCAATTTCGCGATTGGTATAGCCGGCTGATACCCACTGTAAAATCTCCAGCTCACGCGCGGTTAACGGGCTTTCCTGTACCTCCTCATGACGAGGGGCCGGAAACTCCTGCAAAATGCGATAGGCCAACTCCTTGCTGAGCGGTGCATCGTCACTGACAATTGCCCGGAGGTATTCCAGCCAGGTGGAGGGAGACAGATTTTTGCGCAGATAACCTTGGGCACCTTGCTTCAATGCTTCAAAGAGATACGTGACATCATCGGATACCGTCACCATCACAATGATAACGTATGGGAAACGAAGCTTGATCTGTCTGGTTGCTTCCAGTCCATCCATATCAGGCATCTGCACATCCATAAGGATAAGATCAGGCATCCATTGCTCCGTCAGCTCTAGTGCCTCTTGTCCATTCCTCGCGGTGCCAATGACTTCAAACAGGCTATCCTCGGATAAAATGCTGCAGATCGCTTCACGTGCATGCGCGTGATCGTCCACGACAAGTACACGAACCAGTTCCATATTATGTGTGCCCCTTTCCAATGATCATTCGCGTATCGCCGGGCCTGGATTCCAGCCGGAATATCCAGCCCATCTGCTCGGCTCGCTCCTTCGTAATTCGCAGGCCGTAGCGGTCTTTGAGCAGCATCGGGTCTCCCTGAAGACCTATGCCATTGTCTTGTATGTGAACAGACCAGTCAGAGATGTTGCCTTCTGCATGAACTTGCACCTTGGTAGCCTTCGCATGCTTGTGTACGTTCAGCAGCGCTTCCCGAATACAGGCCAGCAGCTCCACTTGTTCCTTGGGGGAGAGAGAAATTTCAGTCCAATGCCATTGCACGTCTGCTTCAGGCACAGTATCGCTGACGATGGATTCAACCTGCGCTAGCAGGGCAACCGCTTCAGGATCAGCGATGGGAGAAGGTACATAACGTAACTGAGCAATTGCCTGTCTTACATATGTATTGACTTCGTGTACCGTTTTCTGAATCTCGCGTATTTCCTGCTCGTGACTTGTGCCGCTGAGGCTCCGTCCTGCCTTGTCGGCTTTGACAGAGAGCAGGAACAAGGATTGTGAGATGCCATCATGCAGTTCACGCGCCAGCTGATCACGGGCTGCAAGAGCAGTTTTGGATGCTCGTTCCTGCTCCAGAGCGGCCCTCGCACTTTCCAGCATGCGGAACAGCCGGCTCAGCAGCGTTACACTGACCAGGTAAACGATGACAGGTGTCAGCCAGTTTCCGGCATCCATCGATAGATAAGGCATCAGAAACTGGTGGCGAATATACTCCCATAATCCCACAGTGACCGTGGGAATCAGCAGGATCATCCATTTAATCTGTTTGTAGGACATATATACTTAACTCCTTTTAAGGGCTGGATACATCATACTGCAGCAGGCTGTAACTTTTTCATACAGATCATTATAACGCAACCTTGTCCAAGACCCTAGTCCAGGCCATTGGCAGGAATGCTGGCAGGATCATGGAGTATATAGAAGCATATCTAAGAATGACACAGGGTGAAATGTTGTCAGGCCAGGTGAGGCTTGATGTGCTCTTCTCAGGAGGGCTCTGCCCGTTTTCGCTATGAAGGAAGCTCCTCTATACTTATATAGAACGAGAAATCATTACAAAACATGTTAAGGAGTGACGCAACAACATGAGTCAAGAAGTATTGGAACGCCGCAGTGAATTGCTCAAGAAAAACATTCACCAGATGCTTATTCAAGACAATCAGCACGGGATCAGTCGCCAGGACAACATGTTTTTGCAGCAGATGATCAAAGAGCTGCATCAGACCTCACATGAACTCAATACGATGAGCAGCGAAGAAACATCACAGGACTGAATCCAGCATGCATTCAATGCATCTGATATGAGATTAACATCACGATGAAAATGAAAATGGCGCTATCCCTGTATGCATGGGATAGCGCTTTGGCGTTTTGGAGCCGAGCGTCTACGGTGATCGCTGATGAGCGGTACGTTTCTCGATATAACCGATAAACAATTCCGCAAGCTCCGGGTCAAATTGTGTGCCAGAGCAGGCCCGAAGCTCCTCAATGGCTTCTTCTATATTTTTTGTCTCCTGATATGGGCGCTCGGTTGTCATGGCATCAAAGGAATCAATGACGGTCAGCATCCGGCACAGCTTCGGAATCTCTTGCCCCTTCAGGCCATAAGGATATCCTTGACCATCGTAGCGCTCATGATGCAGTTCGATATACGGAATCAGATCGGCGAAGCGATCGTTCGTCATCACCATTTTTTTGCCCCAGGTCACATGGCCTTTAATCGTATCCCATTCTTCCGCGGTCAGCTTTTCCTTTTTGTTCAGAATGGACCACGGAATCTCCAGCTTCCCGATATCATGAATCAAGGCCCCGAGCACAAAACGCCGCTTCTCTGCATTGTCCAGATTGAGCACCTCGCTAATATCCAGCGCGTACTTGTAGACCCTCTTGGAATGTTTGAACGTATCCATGTCTTTATATTGAAACAGGTTAAGTTGCTGCTCGATGTCACGAACGTCCTGAACCAGATCGATCTCGTGCTCCATGCCGTCATTGCTTCCATGGCGATGTACGTTGTTTTTGCCCTGCTTTTTGGCATAGTAGAGTGCTTTGTCGGCTTGATCCACCAATTGAGACTTGTTATACATATCCACTTGATATGCGGCAACTCCCCCGGAGAAGGAGAGACAGCCATGTGGCAGCACCTCGACTCCTTCAAATGGCGTATCATTCAGCTGCTTGCGCAGCTTGTTCATGAATCGGTAGGACTCATCGAGATCCATGCCTGGCATCAGCAGGGTGAACTCCTCGCCTCCATAGCGAAAAGCGGTAACGGGAGTACCCGCTGTTTTGCGAAGCAGAAAATCTCCGAGCAAGGCCAGCAGGCTGTCACCCTGAAGGTGACCAAACTGATCGTTGTATTTTTTGAAATCATCAATATCCAGCAGTCCGAGACAAAGCGGTGTTCCCTGTGTGCGTGCTGTATTCAGCTCGATCTCCAGCATGTTTTCGAAATAACTATGATTGAACAGACCTGTTCGCTGATCCGAATTTGCCTTTTCTTCAATGGACTGGTACATGATGAACAGCTGCTTGAAGGCATGGGATAACAGAATGCCGAGACTCAGGTATAAAAGCAGACCGAGCATGCCGTTATGCACGACCAGAATGGTAAGCACCAGCGCCAGAATAAGCGTACACAGATACACCAGAAGGGATTCGGTCACAAATACCCGTTTCATCTGCTGCAATGCATCCTTGGTTGAAAAAAGAAAGAACAATCCCAGTGTGATGGTATTAATCATAAAATAAGCTGCCAGGGCCGCAAAATAAGGGAGCAGGTTATACCCGTCAATAGCTCCGGTTTGTCCGCCTGTCCACTCAAACACGGCGGAAGCTCCCGTAATCATGAGACTGTAAATACTGAAGTTGACAACATGCTTCCACCATGCGAGCTTGCGGTCCTTGATTAACAGTATGATGGAGATCGGCAGCAGCACCGAGAGACTGAAGGCCCCGCCGAACATAAATATACAGGCAAGATACACTGAGGAATCCATGGATTGCTGATTGCCCTTCGGGGGAATCTGGAATGTAAAATAGTCGAGGATGAGCGCAGCTCCCAGCATAGTATAGACCATGACCCATTCGGCTGTAGTCAGGTGGAAATAGGACCACTGGTTCGTATAGATAAAAACGCCAATCCCGGTACAGCTGAGCAAAAAAACATACATTTTGCTTCGATCTGTTTTGCGGATAAGATTACGAATAAAGTTCATAAAAAATCTCCTGCTTGGGTTTAGTCATCTCGTGATGTTAGGTATAAATGAACGCTGCAGCACAACGTCTCGTTTACGTATGAGTGACTCGTTGCATTTATATTGATTATTGTTGTACAGGTTTATACTATACGTTGTTTAACATAACAAGATCGCTCCCGAAAATCCAGCAAGAAAAAACAGGCCGCTCGCAGCCTGTTTGTCTGGTTGGCAGTAGAACCTAGCCGCCAAGCTTGTATCCCGAAGTTAATGCCACAACGACAGAAGCTACGATAATGGCGTTGATGACAATGCGGGAATATTTAATACCCTCAAATTTCTTCATGGAAAGACCTCCCTTCCTTGGAGTCTGTCTGGTCTGTCTGATGTTCATTGAGGTTGGTATGTTTCTGATGTTTCTGTCTTTGCGGATCGCACCGCTTTCGTGCCCCGATCCACCATCATGTATTGGATGAACAGGAATATACCCACATTCATCACAACATCACCGATGCTGATGACCTGTGTTCGTGGATACGGATTGGACAGCGGAATGATATCACCGAGAAATGCCAGGTGAGTTGAGGCGTCCATCATGTAATGTTTGGATACAGCTCCACCTTCCCGAAGCAGATCGACATAATAGGGACCAAGCACTGCGGAAGCTTCCACAGATACAGGCATTCGGCCTCCATTGACAGCCATCACGAGAAAATTGAGAAACACCCCGATCCAGATTAGTGTAAACCCCCGATGATGTCGATTAAGCCACAGAAAAACAAGACCGGTGACATATACAGCAGCAAACAGATAACCATTAATAGATGCGATCCAGCTCCATCGTTCCTGTAGATAGAAAATGCCAAATTGAAAGAGCAGCAGCAGAGGGAAGATCCAGCCGCCGCGCAGCCGAAGTGTAGCGAACTGGTGGAGTCCATATCGGACACCTCCTCTGAACAGACCAACAATCAAGCCGATCAGAATACCGTCATATACCATGATTAACTCCTGTTCTTGCGGAGATGCGCAACGATGATTGCGTGTTTGTGTACCTAAAGAAATTCGACCTGCTTTTGGCAATTCCTGCATTGATCATCTGATTTTAAGAAAGAATTTTGTAAAACCATATACAAAAACCGTGCTCCCGAAAACATAGGTCGAAACCTGAATGCTATTCGGTAAGCACGGTTGTTATTTTTTGCTATAAACAGAGCAGTTCGGACATAAAAATATGAAAGCTGATTATTCAGAGCCACCATTCAAATAATTGAAGAAAGGCTGATCCACCCAGAAGTTATACGAGGTGATCTTTGCTTCAGGAGCAAGCTTGCGGAAGCCGTCCTGAATCGTTTTGGCATTTTCTTTCAGTGAGAAGGATTGAGCATAATAATGACCAAGCGTAATTTTGTTATTAGTAATCACCGGGAAGTTCGCCAGTGCCGTTGGTGAATAATACAGCGGCTGCCACCAGGAGTTGATAATCAGCGGCGAGGTGCTGTTGCTGTTCTTTTTGGCGTAGTTCAGTACGATATCGTTAAAACGTGCTTTGTCAGCTGTGTTATTGAACTCGAACTGAATGTCATATTCCTTCGCATAGGCAATATAATTGCCATTGTCAATCTGTGTAACTTTGTAGTCCGGTGTTTCTTTGGGCTCGCCCCATTCTTTCAAATAAATGAAGGCAGAGGTTTTCGGTTGGAACTGCACATCCGCCTCAATGCCTTCACTGCGAAGCAGTCCGATCAGCTGCACGGCATGGTTGATGCTGTCATGACCGTATGTCAACGTCAGCTCATCAATAAAATTGGAGTCGAAGCGGCTGTCTTTAAGGTTGTACCCTGTAACCAGATCCTCGCGGAGCGCCTGATCTACAATCTTTCTCAGCTCGGGAGCTTCAATCAGATCTGCTGTGCGATAGGCAGCATACAACTTGGAGTAGATATCTGCATCATTGGAGCGTCCAATTTCATTTTTATATTTACCTTGGCTAATCAGCACACGGCCGAGCAAAATGTTGGCTGCATCTTTGCTTGCAGCGCCGCCCTTAACAAGCGCGGGATACAAGCTCTCCGGAACCAGTCCTGTATCAATTGCTGCAGCTAGTTCCTGCCCTGCTTGTCCTTGCAAACGGTTAGGCTTGATTCCAGCCTTTGCAAGTGCTTTGGCTGTTTTGTCAGCAGGATAAGTATATGCGAGTTCTTTAAATCCCGCTGCTTTTACGGCGAGGAATACTGCTGTGTAAATGCTCAGTTGATCCTGGGCATGTACCTCGGTTCCGGTCAAAACTCCGTTATGGAACAGGGCAACAGCTGCATCGTAGGCTGCATCACCCGGTTTAAGATCGCTAAAGGCAGGTGCCTGTGCTGCATCCTTATCTGAAGTGTCGGCTGTGCTGTTTGCTTCTGTAATGGCAGCAATCGCTTGAATAAAGTCACCTTTGGTCGTTTGCTTTGGCAATTGAATGCCATATTTGGCTTGCAGGAATTGAGCAAAATCTGCTGCGCTTTCGGTGTAGACAGCGGCTGGTTTGGCTGCTGGTGTTTGTACAGTCAGGGTAGCCTTAGGTGCAGCCGGAACCGGAGTTGCTGTGGCAGCAGAAGCAGGCAGACTAAAACTTAGGCTGCCGAGTGTTACCGGAGCTGCCAGCAGGGCTGCCAGCGTAATTTGCGTGAACTTTTTCAAATGAGAGGCCTCCTTAAAAATGAGTTGAATAGAATAGATGAATATGCCATAATTCTGACAAAACCTATCAGAATATAATAATTGGATTGACTTTAGCACGGAGTCGCGCCAGATGTCAACGAAAAAAAAGCCATTCACGGCAAGGCTTCCAGAGGCTGGAAAAGCCTATTTTTACGATGATGTTCCATATGAGTGTAAACGCTGAAAGTTGTATTGACAAGGATCGACATTATCCGCTAGGATATAAAAAAAGAATGTTGAAAAGGGGAATTTTCGAAAATGAAAAGAGGTTTATCGTTCGTCTTATCAATTGTAATGCTTGCTATTTTGCTGGCTGCTTGTGGGAATTCGGCTTCTAAAGACGAACAATCCACTCAAACCGCTCAAGGCGGCGATTCTGAAAAATCCCTGCGCATGGCACTCGTACTTCCTGAAAAAATCGGGGTCAACCCTTTCTTTGTACAAATGGATGAAGGCTTCAAAAAAGCAGGCAAGGAGTTCAAAGTCGATACCAAAACGATTGAATCCACTGACCCTGCTGCATTTGAGCAAAACCTTCGCGCGGCTGTTGCCGAGAACTATGATCTGATTATTACAGCAACATTCCAGGCAGAAGATGCACTGAAAAAGGTTGCTGCCGAGAATCCAAACAAGTCGTTTGCGATTGTAGATACAACCGTTGATCTGCCTAACGTTCGCAGCGTTGGTTTCCGTGAGTATGAAGGCGCGTATCTGCTGGGTGCTGCAGCTGGACTTTCTACCAAAACAGATAAAGTGGGCATGATTGCCGCAATGGACGTGCCGTTGATCAAAAAATATACAGAAGGTTTCAGAGCCGGTCTGGAATCGGTTAATCCAAAAGCAGAATTCCTGGTGAACTATGTTGGTGGATTTAATGACCCGGCCAAAGCTAAAGAGCTGGCGCTGGTGCAATTCGGTAAAGGGGCTGACTTCATTGCGGGTGCATCTGCTGTAGGCGACCTCGGCGTGTTCGAAGCTGCCAAAGAAAAAGGCTTCTACACTTCGGGTCAAGATACAGATCGTACAGTGGAGGATCCGGAGCATATTGTGCTTTCCCAGTTGAAATCAACCGATACGGTTGCTTATGAGACGGTGAAGGATTTTGCAGAAGGCAACTTCAAAGCAGGCGCAGTGAACTACGGCCTGAAAGAAGACGGTGTGGGCCTGACATACGTTACACGTGACAGTCAGTCTCCGCTGAATGCTTTTGTTGGACAAGAGGTTATCGACAAAGTAAAAGCGATCAAAGATGACATCGTATCCGGTAAAATTGTAGTGAAGGATCCTTTGCAACAGTAGTAAGGATATATAACTCACTTCTTGAATATGATCTGACATACTTCATATGAAGGATAAGCAATGAATTGATGAATGTGTAATCCATCTAGTTAGCCGGCTGCCCAACCAGGCAGCCGGTTTTGCTACTGTTTACAGTGACCATATATGTTGGACTTAACGTTTACACGATAACGGAGAGGACAGAAAAAACCTGAAGAAGCGAAGCGTTCGCCTGTAAGCTTTCTGCAAGAAAGCTGCATCGGAAGCATACGCTCATCCCCGGATTTTCTCCTTATAAAGGGAGTTCAAAAAAATCCGGGGATAACAGCGATCAAAAGGTTGTTCTGTCATCGGAGTGCCCAGTGTAACCATTTCACGTTGAACTGATATCAACCGAGGGGAGCGAACACAAGATATGCTGTTGGAGATGGAGCAGATTACGAAGAAATATGGCAGCTTCACGGCGAACCGGGAGATCCACTTTAATCTGCGCGAGGGAGAGATTCATGCGCTTGTCGGGGAGAACGGAGCGGGCAAAACAACCTTGATGCGTATGCTGTATGGGATGGAGCAGCCCACATCAGGCACGATCAAGGTTCGTGGACGCGAGGTTAGCTTTGCAACACCATCTCAGGCGATGGCCAGCGGGATCGGAATGGTGCATCAGCATTTCATGCTGTTTCCATCCTTTACGGTTGCCGAGAATATTGTGATTGGGCGTGAGCCTGCGGCAGCAGGGGTGTTTGATCGGAAAAAAGCTGCTGCTCAGGTTGACGAATTAGGCAGGCAATATGGCATGCCGGTTGATCCGTGGAAAAAAGTAGCTGAATGCCCGCTGGGTATGCAGCAGCGCGTGGAGATTCTCAAGGTGCTGCATCAGGGTGCAGACATCATTATACTGGACGAGCCGTCTGCAGTGCTTACTCCGCTGGAAGTAAAAGAGCTGCTGGCAAATATGAAGTCTTTGGCGAAGCTGGGCAAAACCTTTGTGCTCATTACACACAAGCTGCAAGAGGTCATGGATGTGGCAGACCGGATTACCGTGCTGCGGGATGGTCAAGTCACTGGTACATTGCAGGCTCAGGATACCAATGTAGAGGAACTGTCCCGCCTGATGGTAGGACGTGAATTGGTACGTATGGACAAGCAGCCGTCTGTTCCGGGTGAAGCTGTGCTTCAGGTGGAGGGTGTTCAGCTGTCAGGAGCAAAGGATCGGTCAGCACTCAAGGATATTCATATGCATGTTCGAAAAGGTGAAGTCGTTGGGATTGCTGGTATCTCGGGTAATGGACAATCTGAATTGATCCAGGTGATTGCAGGGCTTCGGAAGCCGGATAGCGGGCGTGTGCTCTTATCGGGACAAGATACGACAAATTGGCCGGTTCGCAAAATTCGGGAGCAGGGACTTGCCCATATTCCTGAGGACAGATACATGTGGGGAGCAGCAAAGGATGCCAGCGTGAAGGAGAACGGACTGATGGGGCACCATCACCGTCTGCAGAGACGGGGCATCATTAAGGCCAAAGCGGCCAAACTTCTGGTGGAGAGCTGGATTAAACAGTTCAGCATCAAGACAGGCTCCGCGGAGACGAAGGCTCAATTTCTGTCGGGCGGTAATTTACAGAAGCTGATTGCAGCACGTGAATTCGCTCAGGATACCCCGTTTTTAATTGCAGCTGAACCGACACGCGGAGTGGATATCGGTGCGATGGAAACGATTCATGCCGAATTGCTGCGCAAACGTAATGAAGGGGCGGGCATTCTGCTCATTTCATCCGAGTTGTCCGAAATTTTGCAATTGTCGGATCGCATTATTGTGATGTACGAAGGTGAGATTGCCGGAGAACTTGCGGCAGCGGAAGCGACAGAAGAACAGATCAGCTTGCTGATGGCAGGAGGGAAAGAGCGGGTATGAATCGGGTAAAGGAAACACTTCGCGGACTTGTACAGCCGCTGCTTGCCGTACTCATTGGCTTGCTCGCCGGGGCGATTGCCATTCTGGTCGTAGGCGGCAACGTTATAGATACGTACGCAGAGATGTGGAAGGGAGCCTTCGGCAACTTCTACTTCTTCACGAATACACTGGCTCGTGCAACGCCGATTATTCTGGCCGGGCTTGGCGTAGCGCTGGCATTCCGTGCCGGATTTTTCAATATGGGTGCGGAAGGTCAGATGATTCTGGGCGGACTCAGTGCGGCACTCACGGCACTTTATCTTCCAGGGCCGGGCTGGTTCGTCTGTATTGCTGCCATCCTGGCGGGAATTATCGCTGGCGGTGTGTGGTCTCTTTTTGCAGGCTGGCTGGATGCGCGCTTCGGGATGAATCTGTTAATTACGACATTGCTGCTTAACTATATCGCAACTTATTTTGGCGGGTACATGGTTTCGTATCCATTTAAAGACCGGACAGGCTCGGCAGCGATGGCACAGACACCGATGATCGATCAGAGCATCTGGCTGCCGAAGCTGTTTCAGGGCATGGGACTGCATGCCGGTTTTATCATCGCGGTTGCAGCAGCGATTCTGATCTACTGGTTTACACACAAAACAGTGACCGGTTATGAGATTCGTATGCTGGGCAGCAATCCGTCCTTTGCGGCATATGGCGGTGTGCGCCGTATTCGCATGATGATGCTGTCGATGGTCATCAGCGGTGGTCTGGCGGGTCTGGCAGGAGCCGGAGAAGTGCTCGGTACACAGTACCGTTTTCTGGACGGCTCGTTATCCTCGGCCAGCTATGCTTGGAGCGGTATTATGGCTACGCTGCTCGCTCGTTCTCACCCGCTCGGCACAGCTCTTGCCGCGATTTTGCTGGCAGCATTGCAAACAGGTGCGATGGGTATGGAGCGGAACACGGATGTACCGCTGGAGGTTGGCAGCGTCATTCAGGCTGTCTTGACGTTATTTGTATCGGCACAGATCGGTTATTCTTTCCTGAAGCGGAGAAAGGAGAAAAAGTCCAATGCAACAACTGTTTGATGCAGCCATGTTTGGCTCAACCTTGCGCATCATGACGCCGATTCTGCTGGCAGCGCTTGGCGGGGCTTTGTGCTCGCGTGTCGGTCTGTTCAACGTGGGTCTGGAGGGACTTGTGCTGATTGGTGCGTTCTCTGCTATTGTTGGTAACTATCTGTTTGGCAACGTACTGCTGGCAGTATTGTTCTCGATTGTCATTGTGATGTTATTCTCGGCACTCTTCGCGTTTATAAGTATTAACTTGAAGGCCAATGCCATTGTGGTCGGTATATCGCTGAACTTTCTGGCGGCGGGACTCACGACGTTTGCCCTGCGGGCGATCTTTGATGTTAAAGGTGCATACTACGACAAGAATATGGTGGGACTACCGAAATGGGACATTCCGCTGATCAAGGATATTCCTTGGGTAGGTACGGTGTTCTCTGGTCACAGCCCGCTCGTTTATCTCGGCATCATTATTGTCATTGCACTGCAGTTCTATCTATTTAAAAGTGTATCTGGCTTCCGCCTGCGTTCCGTGGGTGAGAATCCGATCGCAGCACAGAGCATCGGCATCAAGGTGCGCGGCATTCAATATGGCGCGGTTCTGATGTGCGGTGTGCTGTGTGCACTCGCTGGAGCACAGCTGTCACTCGGTCAGGTAACGATGTTTACGGAAGGCATGACTGCGGGCCGCGGCTTTATCGCTCTGGTTGCTACAATGCTGGGGCAAGCGAATCCGCTCGGCGTGATGGGGTCCAGTGTGCTGTTTGGTTTCATGGAAGCACTCAGTATTCGTCTGCAGGGCTTCTCCCTGCCAACTCATTTCACGATGATGCTGCCGTATATTGTAACATTGGTTGCGATGTTCTTTTTCAAAGACCGGACGTATGCGCAGGATGCATTGAAAGCTGGCGGAAGCTCGCGTTAATAAGGAGGAATCACGAGATATGCATAACAAGGCTGAACGTTTGAAAAAAACGAAAACACCCCCGCCGAAAGCAGGCGTCGATTACGGAGATCGGCTGCCGCCGGGCCAGGTGCTGACGGAGAAATTCCCGATTCTGCATGAAGGGGAAGTGCCGGAGTATGACCTTTCCACATGGGACTTGAAGGTTTTTGGAGAAGTGCAAGAAGAGAAGGTGTTTTCTCTGGCGGAGCTTCAGGCGATGCCGCAGGTGAACACAGTCAGTGATATTCACTGCGTTACACGCTGGTCGAAGTTTGATACACCGTGGGAAGGTATCCGGTTCTCTGAATTTGTGAAGCTGCTTGGGGTTAAACCGGAAGCAAAGTATGTCATGATCCATGCTGATCATGATTACGAGACCAATGTACCGCTCGAAGAGCTGATGCATGATGATGTGCTGCTTGCGTTCAAATATAACGGTGAACCGCTCACGCCCAAGCACGGCTTCCCGCTGAGACTGGTTGTGCCGCAGCTGTACTTCTGGAAAAGCGCAAAGTGGGTACGTGGCCTGGAATTTCTGACAGAGGATCGCAACGGCTTCTGGGAAAGCAATGGCTTCCACCATTTTGCCGACCCGTTCAAGGAGCAGCGCTTCTCAGGCGAGGATCTGCCGATTCCTGAGGATGAGTGGACGAAGAAGGAGTTTGATTAACATGTTGATGCCGATATTGCAGATTCATTCGGAAGATATGCCGGCTTATGCCATTGTGTGTGGTGATCCTGCCCGGGCAGAGAAGATTTCCCGCAAGCTCGAGGATGCCAGAGAGCTGGCATTCAGTCGCGAATATCGCACATTTGTCGGAACGTATGAAGGTGCTCAGCTTGCTGTTGTCAGTCATGGTGTAGGATCACCGGGAGCAGCCGTTTGCTTCGAGGAACTGATTCGTGCCGGGGTGACAACGCTGATTCGTGTAGGCACAGCAGGTTCATATACTGCCGATTATCCGGCAGGCAGCGTGATTGTCAGCACGGCAGCGGTCCGCTCGGACGGGCTGACCCGTCAGCTTGTACCCGACGGATTCCCTGCAGTTGCAAATATTGACGTGACCAGTGCACTGGTTGCGGCAGTTCGTGAAGTGGGCAGCGGTAAAATTGCTTCGGAGGACGAAGCTTCTTCTGTGGATGCTTATTCACCCAAGGTTGGCACAGGCATTACGGTAACGCTGGATGCGTTCTTCACAGGTGTGGAGGACATTCCACATCGCAAGTACAAGCAGGCTGGAGCGCTCGCAGCTGAGATGGAGATTGCAGCGCTCTACATCGTGAGCACCTTGCGCGGTGCGCGGGCTGGAGCGATCGTGGCGATTGACGGCTTCGCAGACAGCGATCTTGCCGCCGAGTATGATCCGCATACGGATGCGGTTGCCAAGGCTGTAGAGCATGAGATCGAAGCAGCGCTTCGTGCGCTCGCTGCGCTTGCTCGTCAGGATCGGTCGTAACAATAATAGACCAGAGCACGCCCAATAGCGTCCCTACCGTTATGAACCGGATCAGGGACGCTATTTTTATTTTGTACCTTTTACGAGCAGAGATGTTTGTTAGTTGTATACGATATGGATGGAATAGAAAACACCATCGGAATTGAAGTTGCCTTCCACGGTAGGAGCGCCTTCTTTTGTGAAAATGGCAACATCCGAAGGGAAAGCTTTCTTTTCCACCATATGGCCATTCAGATCAATGCCGAGCAGCAGCTCTGCCTGTGCTACACCTGTTTCCTGTAATTGTCTGGCGGTGATGGCCTTCATTTTTCGATGATACTCATCTACGACCTCCTGCCCCTTGTTAAAAATATCATCTCTGAGGCCAATTGCGTTTACAGCAACAACCTGATGCGAGGATTTATCCACCCCGATCCAGGTGCCGTATTTTTCATTGGAATACATAAACTCGTAAATTTCTTTGTTCCCTTTGTGTTGCAGCACTACACCGTTCAACTCATCCACAGGTAAATCAAGCTTGCCAAACACCTCTTCGGCTGCTTCAATGTCCTCTTTGGCTACATCCTTGATCGATACGTCCTCTTGGGTGTAGCTGAGTTTGTTGTTGTCAAAATAAAAGGAGATTTCATTCTCTTGAATGAATCCAGAGTGAATATTGCCTTTCAGATCAACCAGCAGTTGGCTTGGGAAAGGTGTGCCAAGGACATTGAAGTCCCAACCGAGGCCGTCGAGATAGCTGCCTTTATCCAGCTTGTACGTTTTTTGAGTCAGCTTTTTGAGCGTTTGTTCTACTTTTTTAATAAGTGCTGCCGGTGCTTCGGTTGTTTTGCTGGATGCTGCTGGTGTGGAAACGGTGGCGGATGCTTCAGCTTTTGCTTTTGCAGCGCTTGCTGAAGGGGAGAATGGGACGATGGATATTGTGGCGATGATTCCTGCTAACGCCATAGTACTGAAGACTTTGTAGATTGGCTTCACAATAAATACCTCCATGTATAATGATTTGTCTATCCATCTATATAACACTTATAGGAAGTGCTTTTGTGACACATCACATCAATTACATCAAAAAAAGTTAAAATTTTGCTCCATTGAACGCGGAGAAGGGCGGGTGCAATTTGGCGTATTTCGAATGATATTGAAATCATTGGGTAATTATATACAGGAACAGAATCCAACATGAAATTGCAAAAGGAGGACTCACCCGATGACACAGAACAATCAACCTCAGGATGAAGCAGCGATTCGCAACAAGCTGGACGAAGACGGAGATTCCTTGATGGAGAAAAAGAAGATTTTGAACGGTGTGGATATTGAGCCGCAGGCAGATGATTGGGCAGCCAAGCCGTCACCGGTTGCTTTTAATGAAGGGAACCAGACGTCTTCCAAAAAATAAGGTCTATTCGAATAACAGATCGACAGAGCAGGTACCCCAGTGTGGTATCTGCTTTTTCATCCTTGTATAATGTTGTGAAAACATCATTGGAAGGGTGGAGAAGAGGAAAATGGATAATGCCGTACAGATTCGAAGTGCGCAATTGGCGGACTACACCGGAGTGTCAAGGCTGCTGGATGATCTGCATGAGATGCATGTGCAGGCAAGGCCGGACATATACAAGCCTTTACAGCCCAGGCTGGGCGAGCAGGAATATGCGGATTGGCTTGCCATGGAGCAGCGCTATTGTTATGTCGCGGAGCTTGTGGAAACAAAGCAGTTGATCGGATTCAGCAGCGCACAGCTGAGTGTGATTCGGGAGCATCCCCTTTTTACCGATCGCAAGATGCTCTACATTCATGAACTGGTGGTGGATTCTACCCATAGGGGGTATGGCACGGGTAAACGCTTGATGCAAACGATGCTGGATCTGGGTCGAGAGCTGCAGGCAGACCACCTGGAGTTAACCGTGTCCACGTTTAACTCACATGCGCAGAGCTTCTATGAGCAGATGGGGCTGAAGGTACGCAGCAGCAGAATGGAATATGAGTTGTAGATATACGATACATACACAGAACATTCATTTATAAAAGAATAAAAAACTCTTGAATACCCCATGGGGGTATGTTATGCTGAGGAAAGAATGAATGAAAAGGGGTGTTATGATGGAACATCAAAGCCATCCCGAAGAGCGTGTATTCACTGCTGCTGCGGGTTCTGCCAAAGTTATGCAAGCAGATGCACCAGTGCAGACGAATGCACATGAAGGTGGAATTTCAGCCTCCAATGATCAGGCGGGTTCAGTACAGCAGTCTGAGCAGCAAGCAGCTGATACATGCCACGCGGTGAAGCTCGATCAGGACGGCAAGCCTGTTCGTCAAAGCCACCATTCCCAGGAGATGAAGAGCAATCTGATCTCTCGTTTGAACCGGGTCGAGGGCCAGATTCGCGGCATCAAAGGTTTGATTGAGAAGGACACATATTGTGATGATGTGTTGACCCAGATCGCGGCAGCGCAGTCTGCGCTGAATTCCGTAGGCAAGCTTCTGCTGGAAGGGCATATGAAGAGCTGCATTGTGGAACGTATCCAGGCTGGTGAGCACGAGGTTGTGGATGAATTGCTGGTTACTGTCAGGAAGCTGATGAAGTAAGTCGCAGGTGATACCAGCTGATAGAGCTGTAAAACCAAATACAAACATATCCGGGGAGGAATAGAGTATGTCTAATGTTACGTTGAATGTCAAAGGAATGTCTTGCAATCACTGCGTGAAGTCCGTTGAAGAAGCAGTGAAAGGCGCTGGAGCAAGTGGACAGGTGGATCTGGCTGCAGGAACGGTAGCTGTAGAATATAATGAGCAGACCGTTACAGTAGATCAGATCAAAGCTGCAATTGAAGACCAGGGATATGACGTGGTGTAAGGTGGTAAGGTGGTCCAAAGGATCATTTTAGATTAGATAAATATGTATAGCCGTTATAGCGGTGAAAGGCTTAAGCCATATGATTACAGGGCGGTTTAAGCCTGATTTTCTGCCTGAAATATACCCCTACAGGGTATGTGGGGGTTTGGAGTTTTTGAAAGGAGATGACATGATGACGAACGCATCCGAACAAGCAGAGCCTGCTCACACCCCTGCGGCCCAGCAGGGTCTGAAGACAACGCTGCACATCACGGGCATGACCTGTGCAGCATGCTCAACGCGTGTGGAGAAGGGTCTTTCCCACATGGAAGGTGTGCATGAAGCTAACGTGAACCTGGCCATCGAACAGGCGACGATCTCGTATGATCCCAAAACAACAAACGTAAACGCCCTGCGAGACAAGGTTGCGGCGCTGGGGTACGGTACGGTGACCGAATCCGTGGATCTGGATATTACGGGCATGACCTGTGCCGCCTGCTCTGCACGGATCGAGAAGGGGCTGTCCAGGCTGCCGGGCGTGACACAGGCCAATGTCAATCTGGCACTGGAGACAGGGCATATCGAATATGCCGCCGGAACGCTCAAACCTTCCGATATCACGGCCAAGATCAAACAGCTCGGTTATGGTGCACAATTACAGTTAACACAGGAGGAATCGACCTCGGTTCGCGAGCAGGAGCTGCAGCGCAAGAAGTGGAAGTGGATCATCTCTGCAATCTTGTCCGTACCGTTATTGTGGGCCATGGTAGGGCATTTCTCGTTTACCTCGGGAATATATGTGCCAGAGCTGTTTATGAATCCGTGGTTCCAGCTGCTGCTGGCTACCCCGGTACAGTTTGTGATCGGATGGCAGTTCTATGTGGGTGCATACAAGGCGCTCCGCAACGGCAGTGCGAATATGGATGTGCTCGTTGCACTCGGTACCAGCGCCGCATTTTTCTACAGTCTTTACCTGACATTAACGAGTGGGTATCTGCCTGCTCTCGGTACAGGTCAAGGAATGGATCATGGGGCGATGGGCAGTGATATGGGCGCTGCTGGTGCTGCCGCTCCAATGCCTATGGTGGAGCTGTATTATGAGACCAGTGCCATTCTGATTACATTGATTTTGCTTGGAAAATGGTTCGAGGCTGTGGCGAAGGGCCGCTCTTCACAGGCCATCAAAAGCCTGATCGAATTGACCCCGCGTGAAGCACGCGTTATTCGTGACGGAGAGGAAGTACTGGTTCCTGCGGCTTATGTAGCTGTGGGCGAGCTGGTTCTGGTCAAGCCGGGAGACAGCATCCCGGTGGACGGTATTGTAGAAGAAGGGCTATCGTCTGTAGATGAGTCCATGCTGAGTGGTGAAAGCCTGCCTGTAGATAAAAAGCCTGGTGACTCCGTCACCGGCGCAACACTGAACAAAAACGGTGTTCTTCGCATCCGGGCAACCCGGGTAGGCTCGGACACAGCTCTGTCGCAGATTATCAAGGTGGTTGAGCAGGCTCAAGGCTCGAAAGCGCCAATTCAGCGGATTGCCGATGTAATCTCGGGTATATTTGTACCCATTGTTGTAGGGATTGCGGCACTGACCTTTGTGATCTGGTATCTGTTTGCAAGCCCGGGTGACTTTGCTGGTTCGCTCGAAAAGGCGATCGCCGTGCTCGTTATCGCTTGTCCATGTGCGCTTGGGCTCGCAACGCCAACCTCTGTCATGGCCGGATCAGGCCGGGCGGCGGAATACGGCATCCTGTTCAAGGGCGGTGAGCATCTGGAATCTGCGCAGCAGATTCAAACGGTTGTGCTCGACAAGACAGGAACCGTTACCCAGGGCAAGCCTGTGTTAACCGATGTGATCACCGCACCGGACTGGACGGAAGCGGAGCTGCTTCAACGTGTCGGAGCGGCGGAATATAGCTCGGAGCACCCATTAGCCGAGGCAATTGTAAGCGGCATTCGGGAGAAAGGTTTGCTTTTGAATGCAGCAGAATCGTTCGAGAACATGCCTGGATATGGCGTGCGTGCTATGGTTTCTGATGAGGAAATTCTGGTGGGGACCCGCCGTCTGCTTGCCGATGCAAATGTAGAAGTGCCGGAGGAAATGCTGCAGCAGATGAATCAGCTGGAGGAGCAGGGACGCACAGCAATGCTCGTTGCTGCTCGGGGGCAATGGGCGGGTATCGTTGCGGTAGCGGATACGATCAAGGATACTTCCCGGGAAGCCATTGCACGACTTCAGGCTATGGGAATTGATGTCATCATGATCACAGGAGACAATGAACGAACAGCCAGAGCTGTAGCGGAACAAGCGGGCATTGGGCGCGTTCTGGCAGAAGTGCTGCCAGAGGGCAAAGCAGCAGAAGTGAA
Organism: Paenibacillus sp. JGP012; assembly: GCF_014203995.1. Lineage (NCBI taxonomy): Bacteria > Bacillati > Bacillota > Bacilli > Caryophanales > Paenibacillaceae > Paenibacillus > Paenibacillus sp. JGP012. The sequence goes on from NZ_JACHKG010000021.1 coordinate 46,937, forward strand.
GAAATTACAGGAGAGCGGCCGCAAGGTAGCGATGGTTGGAGATGGTATCAATGATGCTCCTGCGCTGGCTACTGCTGATATTGGCATGGCGATTGGAACCGGAACGGACGTAGCGATGGAAGCGGCAGATATTACGCTGATGCGCGGTGACCTGAACAGCATTGCAGATGCGATTGAGATGAGCCGCCGTACGATGGGGAATATCAAGCAAAACCTGTTCTGGGCGCTTGGTTACAATGTCATTGGCATACCGATTGCAGCAGCAGGGTTCCTGGCTCCTTGGCTGGCGGGTGCTGCAATGGCGTTCAGTTCGGTTTCAGTTGTACTGAATGCGCTGCGTTTGCAGCGGTTGAAGCTGAATCGGATAAAACACTAAACGTAAAGAAAACAGTGTGTAAAACAAGCGGGATAACAGCTTGATAGGAATGCGCGGTTGGCTTCACGGCGGACCGTGCATTTTTCTTACTACAAATGGAAGATAAGATAGAAGATATGGAATCGGAACCGGGTTAAGGAGAATAGTGTTTTGGTATAAACATATCATTTCATGAAAACGATGATGAATTTTCTGGATTTCATGAAAATATATTGACAATATAGACATATGCCTTTAAAATTTAAACGATTGTTTGATTCAAACGAATGTTTAAATCAAATTAGAACTATTTTAAAAATGGAGGAACCTATTATATGCTGCAAGCTTTACGTACATTATTTAAAAAACCGCCAGTGATTGTAGGCATAGCTACTGCACTGATGTTTCAGGTTATTTTTAGCGTGATCTGGATGACTGCATATTCCGGTGTCAATGACCGAACCAATGAATTGACCGTAGCCATTGTAAACGAAGATGGTGAGTTATCCAAAGGTATCGCCGATCGGTTGGCAGAGACGCTGCCATTCCACACGGTTGCCAATCTGAGTGCAGCTGAGGCGCTGGATCAGTTGGAGCATCATCAAGTGCACATGGTATTGGACATTCCGGCCGGATTCAATGAGTCCCTTCAGACGGCTGGCTCCACTGCCGAGATCAAATACACCATTAACGAAGCCAACCCGGTGACAATTAAAAGCATGATGCAAGGTGTGTCACAAAGCGTAACCAACACAATGAACAAACAAGCTTCTGCACAAGGAGTGCAGACCGTTCTGACCGCTTCGGGTGCTCCTGCGGATCAGGCCGCTCAGGCAGCGGCGAATCTGACAAACCGCGTAGAAGGCAAAACAACATCCATCAACCCGGTGAACGGCATGAACAATCAGATGGTACCTATGATGATGGTGCTCGCATCTTATGTTGGTGCGATGATCATGGGCATGAATTTGCAGATAGCAATGGGAATGTTGTCTTCGATGTTTTCCCGTCTAACGCTGTTCGGTGCCAGGGCAGTTATCAATGTGGGTTCTGCACTGGTGGTATCCTTGCTCGGATCTTCCCTCATTGTGGCTCTCGGTGGACAGATTGAACAAGGGTTTGTTGCATTCTGGTTATTCCAGGCGCTGTTCCTGTGTACCTTTATGTTCTTCTCCCAGTTCTTCCTGATTTGCTTTGGTCCGGCAGGCAGCCTGTTTAACATCATCGCATTGTCCCTTCAGCTGGTATCATCGGGTGCTATGGTACCACGCGAACTGCTGAACAGCTTCTATAGTGGAATTGGTCAGTACCTGCCTGCGACTTATGCAGTTCAGGGCATTCTAAGTGTTCAGCTCGGAGGTCCTGGCGTGCAATCTGCAGTAGGCTCCATCGTGATTGTACTGCTCGTTGCTGTGGTGTTGTCTCTGGCTGTGACATTGTTGAAAAAAGGACGTAAACCGGCGGTTGCACCAAGCCCGGCTCCAGCAAACGGCTAAGCTGCGCAGATGCTGTTGCAATCGCATCATTTACACCAAGCACCCCGGTGATTTTCATCGGGGTGCTTGGTGTAATATAATAGATAGAATGAAGTGAGGGCTTGAAGCCGGAGGGATGGGCTGAAGCAGCTGACACTGAACGGATAAGAGGAGAGAAACAAATGACGGAACCGGAATTGGATATTAAAACAAGGATATTGCTTGCAGCCAAAAAACTTTTTGCTCTGCAGGGGTATGACGGGACGAGTGTTCGTCAAATCTGTGATGAGGCGGGAGCGAATGTGTCGCTGGTATCTTATCACTTCGGCGGCAAAGAAAAGGTGTTTGACGCGTTATTTGAGCATTTTTTCCCCGAGCATATTCTGAGTATGCTGGCTGCAGAATCGTTGTCTCCAATTGAAGGTATCCGCCGAATTGTCGGTGAGGTCGTGAGGTTTACGATGACGGATCGCGAGATGAGTGACATTGTGCAGCTGGAAATTACGCTTCGCACTCACCGGACCACAACCGTATTTCAGTACCTTGACCCGGTCTGGAATAAAGTGAAGGAATACCTGCAGCAAGGCAAAGATGAGGGATTGTTTAAAATTGAATCCGCTTCGTACGCCATGCTTCAGGTTATGGGAGCGGCGCTCGCACACAAGCGGGCCAAGCACTCCCGTTTTGGTTTTGATTATGAGGACATGAACACAGAGGAGCTTGCCGAACAGACGGTGGAGTTCGTACTTCGAGGATTGGGAGTGAACAGCCATGAATGAAACGATTGAACTAATGATGAAACACCGCTCCGTCCGCAAATTCAGGCCGGACCCGGTTAGTGAAGAGCAGCTTGCTGCCATTGTTGCAGCGGGACAGATGGCATCCTCATCAAGCAACGTACAGGCGTATACGGTTATTGCTGTAACGGATCAAGAGCAGAAGGCCAAACTGGCTGAGCTTGCAGGGAATCAAGCCTATATCAATGAATGTCCGGTGTTTCTCGTATGGTGTGCTGACTTGTACCGTCTGCAGGATGCAGCGAAACGACACCTTCCCGAGAAGGAAACATATGCGGATTCAACCGAGAATTTCATGGTAGCTACAATTGATGCTGCACTGGCCTCCCAGAATGCCGCACTTGCAGCGGAATCCCTTGGCTTCGGTATTGTATACATCGGCGGACTTCGCACTCGTATTGAAGAAGTGGCTGAACTGCTCGAATTGCCAGATGGTGTATACCCCGTATATGGCATGTGCATCGGAGTTGCGGATCAGGAGACGGGCATTCGTCCACGGCTGCCGCTCAAGGCTGTACTCCATCATAACCGCTACCAGCCTGAACAGAGCTTGCAAGGGGTTCAGGAGTACGATGTTATAACGACGAAATACTTGAAGGAGCGGACGAACGGGGAACGCACAACCCCATGGTCTGAATTGATGGCAAAGCGTCTGACCGAACCGGCACGTCTGCAAGTACGAGCATTTCTGGAGCGCAGAGGTTTCCTGAAGCGGTAATGCGAGGTTGTCTTTAAGATGAAAAAGAGCCAGTCGGTCATGACTGAATGCTATTCCCTTCGTTCGTTGGATTCTGCCAACGGTTAACTTAGGAAAGAGTTCAGTATGAGATCGACTGGCTATTTGCTTTGATGTACGATAGCACTGCAATCGCTAGACTGCTGATGCTGGCAGCTTTTCCTTTGGTTATTCCGGCAGACGGTAGAAGCGTTTCGTATTTCGGTAAAACAGACGTGCTGCTCGCTCGGTGCCCATACCCGTAATTTCACTCCAGGCCTGAATCACCTGGCGAGTCATGACCGGATGTGTCATAAGTCCCTGAAACGGTCCTTCAAAGGGCCATGGCCCATCCGTCTCTGCCATCACTTGCTCCGCAGGGTATTGCCGTGCCAGCTCGCGAATCTCGGTTTCATACTGAATATCCGGTGTGAAGGAGATAAAATATCCGTTGTTCGCCATGCGCCGGATGGTCTGCCTGGCTCCTTTGAACCAGTGGAAGTGTGCTCGCGTAAACTGATGTTTTTCGAGCAGATCACAGGCTATGTCAGCATCCTCATACACAGCATGCAGAACTATCGGTTTATTGTGCCTTTTGGCTAACAAAATGAACTGCTCCAGCAGATCTACATAACCACTCTGATCAAAGTTCAGGCCAGCTCGGCGTGCTTCTTCACGATTATAATAGGGCAAGCCGACCTCTCCAATGGCTGCAGCATGTTCAATGTGTTCTTCGATCCAGCGAAAGAGCTGCTCTTGTTGGTTTGCGGATGGCAGCGGCTGCTCGGGATGATATCCAAAGGCTGGGAAAATGTAACGTGCATACTGCTTGGCAAGCTCCAGGTTCGCCTGGGCAGAAGCTAAATCCATAGAAACGGCGATCATGGCTTCGACCTGATGATTCGGCAAGCTGAGCAGCAGCTCATTCCGTTCCTCTGGAGTATATCTATCCAAATGAATATGAGCGTCGATTAACGGTGCGAATGCTTGAGAGTGCATGAGGGAATCCTCCTTGTATCGGTTTACATAGTATATAACGCCAATTCCCCTTGCATGGACCACCTAATGGAGGAAAAAATAACTAAAAAACCCGCGTATCCAAATATCAAGATAGGCGGGCTTTCTGCTGTTCTTCTTTCATCCACTGGGCAATTTGCCGTTTGCTTTCGAGAAAAGCAGGGTCCTCGGTTATTTCCTCTCGTCTCGGACGGTCAAAAGGAACCTGAACCTCGTGCAGCACAGCTGCTGGCCGATTGGATAACACATACACCCGATCCGCCAGCAGCAGCGCCTCCTCGATATTATGCGTGATGAACAGCACCGAGCGGCGGTTCTGTTCCCAGATATCCAGCAGCCAGCGCTGCATGTCGCTTCGGGTCAGGGCATCGAGCGCACTGAATGGTTCATCCAGCAGCATCAGCTCCTGCGGGCTGAGCAATGCACGCAGGAAAGCCACACGCTGCTGCATTCCGCCTGACAGCTGATGAGGATATGCCCGCTCGAATCCGGCAAGGCCGACACTGCCCAGCCAATGCCTGGCCTCCGCAAGTGCCTCGGGGCGCGGAGCCGGTAGAGCATTGGAGGCAGTAAAAGCTGCGGCAGAGGCCACCTCGCCCGCGAGCAGCACATTGTCCTCAATCGTCCGCCAAGGGAAGAGGGCGGGCTGCTGCGGCATATAACTGATATGCCCGCGCTGCCCCGTAACCGGCTTGCCGTTCATCCGCACCTCGCCCGCCTGCGGATTCAACAAACCGCCAATGATGTGGAACAAGGTGCTTTTACCGCAGCCGGACGGGCCAACGATGGCGACAAATTCCCCCGTTTCCACCGTGAGGGACAGCCCGTTTAGCACGGGCAGCTTACGCCGCCGTTCCTTGAAGGCTACATGCACATCCACAATATCCAGCGCAGATGGAACAGGTGCAGCTGCTGAATTAGACGCGGGTGCAGCATCGGTTGGACCAGCAACCTGAGTGGCGACAGAAGCAAGGCGAGCATCATGAGCATTGGATATGCCTGCTCCAGTCAATGCTGTGTGACCGTGCTTGGTCTCTTCTCCGCCTGTATCTGGTTTGTCCTGTAGCTGTTTCATACGGTGATCACCTCCTAAGTACAGACTCGTGGTACAGGTTTAACGTTTTTGCGGGCGCCAGCGCACAAGCAGCTTTTCCAGCAATGCAATGAGCAGGAACAGCAGCAGGCTGAGCGCCACAATAATCATGATCGCGACAAAGAGACGATCTGTGCGGTATGCTGACTTCTGCAGCATCATATAATAGCCGATGCCTTTGTCTGCACCGATCCATTCGGCAATGATTGCACCCATCACGCTGTAGGTGGCGGCGATTTTGATGCCCGAAAATACCGATGGCAGGGCATGAGGAAGCTCCAGCTTCCAGAAGATATGATGGCGCTTCGCACCCGCCATACGCATGTAGTTCATCATCGCAGCATCGGTGCGTGTGAGTCCGTCCATAGCGGCGACCGCTACCGGGAAAAAGCAGACCAGAATAATCGTAATCAGCTTGGGCAGCAGGCCAAAGCCAAACCAGATCAGCAGGAGCGGTGCCAGCGCGATGGTCGGAATATTTTGACTAAGAATAAGTAAAGGATACAAGGCTGATTTGAGAAAAGGAATGAGATGCAGCACCATCGCAATGACCAGGCCAACGGCTGTTCCGGCCGCGAAGCCGATCAGGGTTAACTGGATCGTTGCATAGGCGTGCATGCCGAGACGATCTGCCTGTGAAGCTGCTTCACGGGCGATGTCGGACGGCGCAGGCAGCATCCATTTCTCAATATGGAACAGGGAAACCGCCCCTTGCCATATCGCAATAAAGAGAATAACCGCCACAAGGGGCGGCCATACATTTTTGAAATAGGCAGACATTAGCGGTATTTCTCCGTCAGTGTATCCATGCTGAACCCGTCTGGACTGTGTGCGATTTTGATCTGGGAGATGATGCTTGGACTGCCGGCTTCCACAAGCACCTCGTGCATTTTGCGGACCACTTCCAGCAGTTCCTCCAGTTCGCCCTCCATTGCGGTGTCTAGTGCATTGACCTGATATTTCAAGCCAGACTGCTGAATCACTTCAATCGCACGGTCTACATAAGGGTATGAATTCTCGCCGTTTGGCGTTTTCGGTATCACTTGAATGCTGAGTAACGTGCTTGCCATGAGAGATCAAGACTCCTTTCGTGTGTGGGGGATAAGTTGTTGCGATTGTACACGTTGCCACTCCGATTGCAGTCCCCTCTTACGATCGCTGTTATCTCCCGAAATTCCTTGAATCCATTCTATAAAAGTTTGACTGAAGATAATTTACACAGTCACTTCGATGCCAGAATAACCTTCCAATCGCTGTTATCCCCAGATTTTTTTTGAACCCTTTTCCAAAGGGGAAAATCTGGGGATAAAGGCGACCGCTGCGCTTTTTCAGGTTTTTTCTGTCCTCTCCGTTTTTGTATAATCTAATAGTTAAACTTATATAGAAAGGGGGATTTTGGGATGAGTGTAAGCTTCCAATGTAGCTTTCTTGCTTAGAGTTTTCAGGCGACCGCTGCGCTCTCCAAATAGGTTCTACATTCTTCGTTTAGGTGTACAAAAATGTCAACTTATCAAGTTGTGTTAGTGTATTTCTACACTTTACGTTTCTGTGTAAATATCAAATTACGTTTTACATGAAGCGATAATATTACATAAGGTATTAATGGTAGTGAAAATTTTTACTGCGGTAAAAATTCGTTTGTATACGCCTTGGATACGTCAATCTCTTTATCTAATAGCTTCTTGTTAAACATCCAGTCGGTGTAGTTTTTCCACACTTCTTCCTTCTGCTCGCCCCAGCGCGGTGCGTCGTCCTTGTATTTCGGGCTGAGCCATTTCTGGCTTGCCAGCACCAATTCCTTATCCAGATCAGGTACAGCCTTGATCAGAATGTTCGCGGCCTCTTCAGGATGGTCAATCGCATATTGATACCCTTCGGAAGTAGCCTTCAGGAAAGCTTTCACCAATTCAGGGTCCTTCTGAATCGTCTGCTCATTAGTCACAAGCACAGGTGTGTAATAGTCCAGCGCTTTGGAGTAATCTTTTACATATAACATGTCGATGGGTTCACCGCGGAGCTCTGCTTCGATCCCGGTCCAGGCATAGAAAATCCAGGCAAAATCAATATCCCGTTTGACCGCTGTGAAAAAGTCCGCGTCGCCCATGTTAATATTTTTGACTTTGGATACGTCAGCACCTTCGCCCTCCATAATGGATTGCATCACGGCTTCCTCAACCGGTGAGCCCCAACCGCCATACGTTTTGCCTTCAAAATCCTTCGGCGATTTAATCTTGCGGTCTACAGGAGCGGCAAACCCGGATGTATTATGCTGAATCACGGCCGCAATGGATACGAGAGGTACGTCCTGTGTGCGCGCCTGAGTGACACTCTCCTGGTAACTGACACCAAACGGTACTTCGTTAGAAGCAACCATTGTATCTGCACCGCCAGCTCCTGGCTGCACAATCTCGACATTCAGACCTGCTGCTTTATAGAATCCCTGATCTACGGCTGCATACAGACCTGTATGATTGGTATTTGGAGTCCAGTCGAGCACAACCTTGACATCCTTCAGTGCCGCGCTGCTGTCTTCACTTTTGTTGTCTGTGCTAGTGCTTCCGTTCTGATCAGCCTGCTCGGCCCCTTTACCGCCACATGCTGCAACGGTCACCAATAGTACACACATGAATAACATTCCCAACATTTTACGCCAGTTCATTCGATTCTCTCTCCTTCGTTCTGTCCGGCCGGGTGGCACGGGGTACTCCTTGGCTTCATATCCAATCCCTTTGCATAAATCGGCTGATTTATACCTCGCGGGTTATCCAGATGACGACATTTTTCTGTTTCTGCTTGTCAAAAGAAAACAAAAAAAGCGTCCCGTAATCCGGGACGCGTGCAGGTGTGAGAGAAGGGCGTTCAGCTTATAGCTGTGCCTCTTGCAATATACTCCGATTCCTACGCTGGCATGATCCAGATCAGGTCTAAGGGTTAGTATCTTGATGGGATACACTCTCAGCCGGCCAATTCCGACTCCCCTGGGAAACTATGAAGTTACGGGCATTACTAGGTGTAATTATAGGCCAGTGACGAGTATGTGTCTAGTCGCCAAATCGTTCACATAATGTTCACTTATGAGAGGGGAGTGCAATTGTCTATAATGATCCAAGTTATAGAAAGGATGAGTGTAATGCCAGTAAGCAAGAAAGAACAAGTTATTTTTGGAATTATGATGTGTACAGGAATGGTCCTGGTGATGATGACCTTTAATCTGTGGCACACGGGAATGTTAGACCAGATGTCTTTGATGCAGATCCTGCTTCAATTCGTGATCTGTTTTATTATCGCATTTCTGGTGGAATCCTTCATTGTTGGTCCTGCTGCGAAAAAAATTGCCTTTTCCCTTCCATTTGCCAAGTCCGGTAAAGTAAAAGGCATCATCACCATGTCATTGCTTATGGTCATCGGCATGGTTCTGATCATGTCTCTGTATGGAATTGTGACTGCCTCTATTGCCGATCAATTAAATGGTGTATCTGTATTCGGGGCGTATTTTCATACCGTTGCACGTAACTTTAGTCTGGCTCTGCCATTGCAGCTGCTTGTTTTAGGACCGCTTGTGCGATATTTGTTCAGCAGATTGTTCAAGAGCAGGAAAACAGCTGTATCTGCTTGAATCCATCGTTGAATAGAGCGGTTATCTCTCAGGAAAAGAGTGGATTATCAGTATTTCCTGGGCAATTTATATTGACCGATTTCGTTTGAAAATCAGATTAATTTTGTTTAGGCGGGTGACTCAGGAAGTTCTGATATAAGCAATCCAATAAAATAGGCCAATCAAAATTACAGCAATAACGATTGTGGTCAGGATGCCACTTGTCCATGTACTGCGTTTAGCTTGTTGGGCGAGTTCATCTGCTCTTTGTTTGGCAGCCTCGGCCTCTGAGGGATTCAGGTTGTTTGGATTCATGTTCATCGAGAAACAGTTCCATTCTATAATATATACTCTATTGTATAGAGGAATATTTTGAGTTCAGACCTTTTACCGTAGGACAGAAAAAACCTGAAAAAGCGGAGTGGTCGCCTAAAAGCTTTCTGAAAGAAAGCTGCTTCGAAGGCATACGCTTATCACCGGATTTTCCCCTTTAGAAAAAGGAATCGAAAAAAACTGGGGATAACAGCTACTCTCCAGGTTATTCTGGCATCGGAGTGGTTTGTGTAAAATCTTTAGTTCAACTTATAAATAGTTGTCTGAGAGAAGCTGTAAAGCAAACGATACAGAGCGCAATCAGAAAAATTCCTCTGAATCGAATGCTGGTTAGATCCATGTGATCGAGCTCTCTTTTATTCAGATTAAACGGCCAGGAATCAGGGATTAACAGCGCTCTAACTCCAAATATAAATCCCAATATACTAATAACAAGAAACACTACAAAAAAGAACATGTATTTCCTTCTGAAGGCAAACAATTGTTGGTGGAAAATTAGTCATTTAATTATTTTATATGATTATAACTGTATCTGATTTAACAATGCAAAGCTGCGTAAGAGGATCCTGTGTTAACAGGGATCAATGAGCAGTAAGAACTCATTTTTCTGGTTTTCACTAAAATCGGGCTTGAGAAGTTGCAATTTTAATCTGTCTTCGTATATACTGGTAAACACAATTACAGATCGGATCATGCCGTTGAAGAGAATCCAACTCGGAGGCGTTTTCGCCAGGGAGCGAATTGAAACTTTCCCAAGTTAACCGGAACCGCCCGTTATCGCGGACCAAGAGGCCGAATCAGAAGAATTTGAATGATTCGGCAAGTTGGGTGGCACCGCGAGCAGAGCGCTCCTCGTCCCAAGGGATGAGGGCGCTCTTTGTATTTTTTTAGCCAAAGGAGACGGTGACCATGTTAGATATGAAGTGGATTCGGGCACATGCAGAAGAGGTTCAGGCGGCAGCTGACGGGAAAAAAATCAAAGTGGAAATTGCGGTTTTAATCCAGCGGGATAATGAACGCAAAGCACTCCTGCAGCAAACGGAGGAAGGGCGGCGTCTGCGTAATACATTGTCGGCAGAGATCGGGAAGCTGATGCAGACGGGAGAGCGGGAGCAAGCTGAGACGATGCGGGCACAGGTGAAACAGCTTAATGATGAGTTGGAGCAGAAAGAGGCAGAGCTGGCGTTGATTCAGGAGGAGGTAACCAGACTGCAATGGCTGGTGCCGAATGTGGTATCACCGGATACACCTGCAGGTCTGTCGGATGAAGATAATGTGGAGCTGCGGCGGGTGGGTGAGCTGCCCGAGTTTGACTATGCCGCAAAGGATCATGTCGAGCTTGGGGAGCTGCATGGGCTGATTGATATTCCACGCGGCGTGAAAATTGGCGGAACGCGAAGTTATGTGCTGAAGGGCGCTGGTTTGCTGCTGCACCGGGCAGTACAGCAGCTTGCGCTAGATCTGCTGCTGAAGCACGGATTCACACCGCTTGAGGTTCCGCTTATGGTCAGAGAGGATGCTTTGGTGAATACCGGATTTTTCCCGACTGGCCGGGATCAAGTGTATGAGCTGCAGGGTGAGAACAAGTGGCTGGTAGGTACATCGGAGGTGCGGCTGGTTTCGTATTATGCGGATGAAGTCATCGATGTGAAGGAGCCGGTAAAACTGGCAGCCGTATCGACCTGTTTCCGCAGTGAAGTAGGCTCGGGGGGACGGGATGTGCGAGGCTTGTACCGTGTGCACCAGTTTGCCAAGGTGGAGCAGGTGATTATGTGTGCACCGGACGCAGCGGAATCGGAGCGTATGCTGCAGGAGATTACGGGACATGCGGAGGAACTGCTACAGCAGTTGGAGCTGCCGTACCGTGTGGTGGCCGTATGTACAGGCGATATGTCGCAGAAAACGTACAAACAGTATGACATCGAAACGTGGATGCCAAGCCGCGGTGCTTACGGCGAAACTCATTCGTCGTCGAATCTGCATGATTTTCAGGCGCGCCGCTCGAACATTCGCTGCCTGGATGAGCATGGCAAGCTGGTTTACTGCCATACGCTCAACAATACAGCCGTGGCATCGCCACGTATTCTGATTCCACTGCTGGAAAACCATCAGCAGGCCGATGGCAGCATTCATATTCCGAAAGCGCTGCGACCATACATGGGCGGACTCGAACGATTGGTGTTGCCGGTGTGTGAGCAGGGTGAGGAACGAAAAGAAGAGATATGACGATGAGGAGTATAAGATAAAGAAAGATGAAGGGATACAAAGATAATAAAGATGAGGAAAACATGATAAAGAAGAATAAAGGAACCCGCGAAATCTTCGCGCGTTCCTTTATGCCCTTAACGCAGCTTCCATTCGCGTTCGTTAATAATTTCGATCTGTCCCGATTGCAGTGCTTTTTCGAAACGGTTGCGGGCGGTTTTCATCAATAAGATCATCTCATCTTCCGGGCGAATCTTGGTAGACGTTGAGGAGGTTATAGCCTTCATACGTTTCCTGGTGTTTTTAACAGCAACCATATCCAGCAAATTTTTCTCAATCATACAAGTCTCATCCTCCTTACATGGTTTGTATTAAAACAGTATTTCGTCACTTTTGTATATTATACAATGAAAATCAGAAATGGGTCCTATCCCTCTTTCTGATCCTGTATTTAACTTTAACCACCTCTTGTCCGATATAAGGTATAGTTGTAGTAAAATATTGGATGTAAGAGAAGGCAAAATAAAGATGACAGGAGAGAGAGACTGGACATGAGTAGAATGAAATGGGCTTTACGAGGCATGCTTGCACTGATTCTTGCACTCACCGTTACAGTGCCATCGTCTGCCTGGGCAGCGACGGGTGATGTAATCTCAATTGAAATTACCGGCGGCAGTTCACAGAAGATGAGTGTAGGTGAGACTGTATCATATCAGGTGATGGCGACGGTTGAAGGTTTTGATAGCAAACAGGATGTTACGGGAGGAGTGACCTGGTCTACAAGCAATGCGAAGGTTGTAACGGTGACGAAGGGCAAAATCAAGGCGATCGCGGCAGGTGAAGCAACCATCATTGCGCAAGTGAGCGGAGTCAAAGCGCAGGTCACTGTACAGGTACAAGATAAGATCAAAAGCATCAAGGCATCACCCAGTTCCTATACGTTTGTAAAAGGGAATGAAGGCACACTCCCGAAGGTAACGATTACACGTGCCAATGGCAAGGAAGAGGATGTTACCTCGGACATTGTGTGGGCCGTATCCAATAATCTGGCTGTGCTTGAAAATGGTAAAATTAAAGGCGTCACACCAGGTCGGGTGCTGCTGCAGGGGAAATACGGTTCGACCACCGTTAAAGTACCTATCGCGGTGACTGATATCATCACCAAAGTGGAGGTTACACCAGCAACAATGGAGCTTAGCCTCAAGAAATCCAAGGCTCTGAAAGTGATTGGAACCTACTCCAATGGCAAGACGGTTAATCTGTCCAAATCCATCGTTTGGACTTCATCCAATCCGAGTGTAGCTTCGGTGAAAAATGGTACGGTCAAAGCGCTGACTGAAGGACAAGTTACTTTGACAGGTACATATCAGAACCAGACTGTAACTGCAGCAGTGAGCGTAGTGCCTACGCTCCAGAAACTGGTTATGGGCCAGAAGAGTCTGGTGATGTCTCCCCAATCTAGTATAACGTTGGGTGTGATGGCTCAGTATGACACTGGCAAAACAACGATGGTGACAAGCAGCGCGGTGTGGAGCAGCTCCAAACCGGGTGTAGCCACAGTCGCCAATGGCAAAATTGTCGCAGTATCCAAAGGCAAGACAAGCATCACAGCCAAATGGGGCAATAAAAAAGTAACGATACCTGTAACGGTAAAATAATAAACACAAGTAAGGCTTCTGCGGCCAGCGGTGAAAGGCCATTGAAGCGATATTGTTCTATTTCAGAGTTGATTCATGTCGGTCAATGCGAAGTGGAACAATGATATATAATAGGAGGGAGGCGTGTATAACGCCTCCTTTTTCGAACTTAAAATACCATTTTAAGGGGTAATTATGGACATGAAAGATGAGATGAAACCGGAGAACTGGCCTGCATGGGCAACAGAATCCGTAGAGGTTGTAGAAGCTAATGAAGAGAAGCGTATACGGCGGCCAAATCGGAGTTTATTACACAGGTTCTGGATGGAAGGTTATGATGGTAGAGCATGAACAGGGTGTTAGTTAAACAAAGATGCTTGTACCTAGTTGCCGTAATCATTACGATGGCAGCTGGACTGGCTTCGAGAACATATGGAGCCGTAATGCCAGACTTCGTTCGCGAGCATTTTGGAGATGCTCTTTGGGCAGGCATGATCTACTATGGCATACGTATGGTATGTATCCGGTGGAGTCGTGCAAGAGCCGTCTTGAACAGTGTAATATTCAGTTGGTCTATTGAATTTTCCCAGATGATTCAGGTGCCCTGGCTGACCGAATTGCGTTCAACCTTATGGGGAGCTCTCATTTTGGGACGTGGATTTCTTGTTATGGATTTGATCAGATACCTGATCGGCATTGGATGTGTTTATCTATTGGATCGTTTTTTGCTGAGTAAGATCATGCGCCTTTAAATTCATAACAGGAGGTATTAGGAATGGATATTGACAAGCTTTTTGCCGAATCACCTGAATTTGAAACACAGCGGCTGTACCTCAGACGCCTTACGATGGATGACCTCGATCAATATTATGCGTTTGCGTCCGACCCCAAGGTAAGTGAGCAAAGCTTGTGGCATTGCCATCAGACCAAGGAGGATTCCATCGGGTACCTGGAGCGAGTGCTGCGAAACTATGAGCAGAAAACGGTATATCTCTGGGCCTTTGTGCTGAAAGAAACCGGCACGCTGATTGGCAGAGGTGGCATTTTCGATCTGGATGAATCCATGCAGAGCTGCGAACTGGGCTATGCCATCGGCAGTACATATTGGGGCAAAGGGCTTGCGGTGGAGGCGATGCAGCCTGTTATGGATTATTGCTTTGAGCAGTTGGACTGTAATCGGGTCCAAGGAAAGTGCAATGCGGGCAATATCGGTTCGGCACGTGTAATGGAGAAACTAGGCATGGTCCAAGAAGGATTGTTACGTAAGCAGTTGAAAATTAAAGGTGTATTTACCGACCAGAAATTGTACGCCCGCATTCGGGATGTTCTATAATATTCTCATAAAAGACAGGCTGTAAGACAGCGGCGAAGGAGGCAGTAATCTATGATCTACAGTATTATTTCCCGGGCATTATGGGAGGAAGTATCCAAAGGAGACACGTATGCACCCGAGAGTCTGCAAACGGACGGTTTCATTCATTGCTCCACTGCGGAGCAGATTCCATGGGTAGCCGGGCAGTATTATGCGGGCCGTACCGATCTGTTATTGCTTGGCATTGAGGAGCGCACTTTGAAGGCAGAACTGGTCTACGAAGATCTGTATGAATTGAATGAGCTTTTTCCACACATCTATGGTGAATTGAATCTGGATGCTGTGAGCAAGGTTATGGTTTTTGAACCAAATGCGGATGGCACGTTTTCTTTTCCGGCATAATGCATGTTCCATTTCTATTTCATAATTCGATAGGGGGCGATACGGATGGATATGAATCAGGTTTTTCTGGAGACTGCCGAGAAGCAGTTTATGTATTACAAGCAGCTGGGTGAACGGGCTATGGAGCAGCTTGAGACAGAGCAGTTGTTTCATACGTGGAATGAAGATACCAACAGCATTGCGGTCATTGTCAAACATTTGTGGGGCAATATGCTGTCTCGCTGGACCGATGTGCTGACAACGGACGGCGAGAAGTCTTGGCGTGAACGGGATGCCGAATTTGTAGGAGATTTTCATACACGGGAAGAGCTACTATACAAATGGGAAGAGGGCTGGAACTGTTTGCTGACAGCTCTGCGCTCGTTGACTCCGGATCATCTGTCGCAGATCATATACATTCGTAACGAAGGTCATACTGTAATGGAAGCAATTATGAGACAGCTGGCTCATTATCCTTATCATGTCGGTCAGATTGTGCATACCGCCAAGATGCTGAAACAAGGTGCCTGGGATAGTTTGTCTATCCCGCGCAACGGGTCGAACAGTTATAACGAGGGCAAGTTTACGAAGCCGAAGACCCGAAAACATTTTACAGAGGACGAGCTTCAATAAGAACAGGGCTTCAATAGAGAAAAACGATACCGGTAACCATGTCTGAAGAGAAAAGCGATACCGGCAACCATGTCTGAAGGGGAAAGAGGGAACAGCAACAATGACTGAGATTGCATTGATACGTCACGGAAGCACGGCGTGGAATAAAGAAAAACGTTCGCAGGGACAGACCGACAATCCGCTCGACCAGGAGGGCAGAGAACAGGCAGTTTTGCTAGCAGCAAGACTGGCCGAGGAACAGTGGGATGCCATCTATGCCAGTGATCTGCAGCGAGCAAGTGAGACAGCTCGTATCATCGGGGAGCGGCTGGGCATTCAGGAGATTCATCTGGACCCGAGGTTACGCGAGATGGGCGGGGGCCAATTAGAAGGAACGACAGAAGAGGAACGCATTGTGAAATGGGGTTCGGATTGGAGTTTACTCGATTTGGGCAAAGAAGACCCGGCTTCAGGTGCTGCGCGTGGAACAGAGATACTTGAAGAAATTATTCGTCAGCACCCGGATGCACGAGTCATCGTAGTGAGTCACGGGGCGGTGCTTCGAAATACGCTGCGGGCATTGGTGCCAGAGCAGGATATCAGCGTGAAGCTGGACAATACCTCCATTACACGAATGGTGCATCGCGATCAGACGTGGCAGTGTGAATTGTATAACTGCAGCATACATCTGGAGCAAGGGGAAGGGACTCTGTAAATGGACGGCAGAGAAGATTAAAGGAAAGACAAGAAGAGGGGGGAAGCTGTGACGACAAACATCTATACATGGACCGAAGACATGCTATCTCCACTTGGAGAGCAGGCCATCGTCATTCGCTGTGGTGATGTACTATCGGAAGAAGTGCATCAGAGAGTAATGGCAGTGTGTGCCTTATTGGAAAATAGATCATTGACATCACTGGTGGAATGGGTTCCCTCTTATTTGTCTGTCACACTGTTTTACAACCCGTCGAGTTTGTCTTATGAGGAAACATGCAGACTGTTGCTGCAGCTTCTGCATCAATCGAATCACGTACATCAACAGAGTCAGCCCAACAGGGATAGTGAGCCTGGCAAGTCTGAAGACATGGAAACGGGCGTTGCTCCGTCTGCATCCAGAATCGTGACTATTCCGGTATGTTACTGTGGAGCGTTTGGGCCCGATCTGGAGTATGTGGCTGAAGAAAATCAATTAACGATAGAGGAAGTTATTGCGATACATACATCTGCAGACTACCTCGTACATATGATCGGATTTGCTCCGGGATTTCCGTATCTGGGTGGATTATCCGAGCGGATTGCTACAGCCAGAAGGGCAACTCCGCGGCTTCGAGTGGAGGCGGGAACGGTGGGGATTGGCGGATCACAGACCGGCATCTATCCAGTCACCTCGCCTGGAGGCTGGCAGTGTATCGGTCGTACACCTCTCCGTCTGTTTCGCCCGGAAGAGAATCCACCGAGTCTGCTTGAAGCTGGAGACGTTGTTCGGTTTCAGTCAATCACTATGCAGCAATACACGGAACTTGCGCGGAAGGGGGAGAATGATGGGTTTTGAAGTCATTCGTCCCGGCATGTTAACAACCGTTCAGGATGAAGGCCGAATCGGATATCGCCGTTACGGTGTGCCTGTGGGCGGGGTTATGGATACGTTTGCGTCCAGAGCAGCCAACATGCTTGTCGGCAATACACGGCATGAAGCTGTACTTGAGATTACGATGTCAGGGCCGGAGCTTCACATGCTGAAGGACCAGTTGATCTCAATCTGTGGTGCCGATCTGAGTGTGACGGCAGATCAACAGCCTGTGCCTATGTGGCGTCCTGTGCTGCTGCGGGCTGGTAGTGTATTGAGATTTGGTACAAGTCGACATGGCTTGCGTGCTTATCTGGCACTGGCTGGCGGAATTGATGTGCCTCAAGTGATGGGAAGTCGAAGTACAGACCTCAAAACCGGACTAGGCGGCTATCTCGGAAGAGCCCTGCGTACTTCGGATGTGCTCGGAACCGGGGTGATTACTGACGAAGTACAGCAGTGGATACACTGGATGACAATGCATCTCGGTACAAACAAATGTATGGCAGCCCCGGCTTGGCTCTTATCGGAACGAGAACGGCCGGATTATTACGGTAAACCTGTCATTCGGGTGATGCGTGGTCAAGACAGCTCCTGTTTCCGCTCGGAGAGTGTGGAGCAATTCTATACCGGATCATATGTGGTCTCTCCTCAATCGGATCGCATGGGTTATCGGATGCAGGGGCCGCGGCTGGAACTGGACACACCGCTGCATCGCTTATCCGAAGCGGTTACTTATGGCACTGTGCAGGTCCCGCCGGATGGACAACCGATTGTACTGATGGCAGATCATCAGACCATTGGGGGATATCCTGTCATTGCACAGGCTGCCGCCGTGGATTTGCCGATTCTGGCCCAGGTCAGGCCAGGGGCACGGATTTCTTTTGTACAGATTACCAATGAAGAAGCCCGCCGGCTCTATGTAAAAAGGGAACGGGAAATTCAGCTGCTGGATAAGCTGATTCGCAGAAAAATGGCAGAAATGGAGGGCGCATAGATGCGTACTTATACGCTGGATATCAATTGTGATCTCGGCGAGAGCTATGGGCCTTACCGTACCTTGATGAAGTCCGATGAAGCGATCCTGCCTCTAATCACCTCAGCCAATATTGCCTGTGGTTTCCATGCGGGTGATCCTGCAACGATGCGGCTTACTGTAGAGCGAGCCATGAAGCATCAGATTGCTATCGGTGCCCACCCCGGATTGCCGGATTTGCAGGGGTTCGGGCGCAGAACGATGGAGATTACAGCGCGGGAAGCCTATGATATGGTGGTGTACCAGATTGGTGCACTGGAAGCCTTCGTTCGTGCTAATGGGGGGCGATTGCATCATGTGAAGCCGCATGGAGCGCTGTACAATATGGCAGCAGCCGATATCAAGCTTGCGGAGGCTATAGCCGAAGCGGTTTATCAAGTGCAGCCGGAGCTGTATCTGTACGGTCTGGCAGGAAGCGAGCTGATCAAGGCGGCAAACCGAATCGGTGTGCGTGGTGTGAGTGAGGTTTTCGCGGATCGCACCTATCGTTCAGATGGCAAATTAACACCCCGCAGTCAACATGGAGCGCTGATTGAACAGCCGGAAGCGGCGCTGGCGCAGGTGCTGCGAATGGTTAAGTACGGCAAGGTTATTACTTTGGATGGTGCTGAGGTGCCTATTCAGGCAGATACAGTTTGCATTCATGGTGATGGAGAGCATGCCTTGACATTTGCTCAAACGATCCGTGACATGCTGGAAGCTGAAGGTGTAGATGTCACTGCTTATAAAGCGAAATAGCGGTATGGCATAAAGATTAATAAGTTGAACTAAAGAATGTACACAATCCACTCCGATATGCTCATCAATCCAGGCACATTCGTCAAATATCACCCATCTCCCATGGCTAGTGCAAGTCTGCCACACTCTACTGCGAGCGCTAACGATCAGGAGAAGCCTTATTTCGGCATATTCGGGCTTTAGAAAATCCTAACGATCCCCAGAGACGCTATTCTGCTGAAATCAGCTTGATCAGGCTCATTTTTCAGGATTTTGAATGGAATAAGCTTTCTGGAGATCGTTAGATTTCAAATGTCCCCGATTCAGGGCAAATAAGCTCCATGGGGATCGTTAGCATTCTATCTTCGAATTGAGCAACCTGCCAAGGCTGGTATTCTTACCCTATTACAGCGCTCTTTGACGAGCATGAACCGTTAATCGGCATAATGTCGTTTCTTTAGTTCAATTTATATATATGAAAAGTGGAGGGATGATATACGATGAAACCCATACGAAATTCGGCCAAAGCGGTGATTGTTCAGGAAGGCCGATTGTTACTGATTCGTCTGAAAGACCAGTATGGCGATGCTTATGTTTTTCCTGGAGGCGGGCAGGAGAAGGGCGAGGAGCTGAAGGATGCAGTGGCGCGGGAATGTCAGGAAGAAATCGGACAGGCCGTGCATGTGGGAGAGCTGCTGCATATTCGCGAATACATCGGTGCCAATCATGAATTTGCCGAGTGGGATGCGGATATCCATCAGGTGGAATTTTATTTTGCATGCAGCCTGGTTGATCCGAAGGCTTCTGTCTTTGAAGGCTCGAATCCGGATGATCATCAGGTGGCGGTAGAATGGGTTGCGCTTGAAGCACTGAAGGACATCCGCCTGTACCCCAAAACGATCGGTGAATTGTTGTTAAAAAAAGGAGAACCGCGTATTTATCTTGGGGATCTAAACTAGAAGTTCCTTTTATGAAAATAAATCTTCATCATGTTTATGCATACATTCGGGTTCAGGGATTCAACATAGGTGAGGCGGGTACACTATAAGTACAGCTGTTTGTACATCAAACAGGTAACTGTTAACTCTAAACAGATAGTCTATGTCTGATTAGAAGACGTAAATCTACTACAAGATTAAACCTAAGATGTTTAAAGGGCTTTTGGGCTTTGATTTGCTTATACCATTGGAAGCAATGCAGAAGTAGTGGAAGGGACGAAATCGATTCTGGAGAAGCTAAGCGCTCGCCTTTATCACCGGATGCCCCACTGAAAAATATTCAATAATAATCCGGGGATATCAGCGATCGAAAGAACGATTCGGCACTGTAACGGTCATCCTGCATAAGTTTGTTGGTTGTGAGCCTCAAAGCGAAGCTTTCAAACATTCCCCCAACCCGAAAGGAGCATATCCCATGAACCAGAATGAATTGGAACAAAACATTGTGAAGGCTTTGGAAAATAACCCGTTTTGCAGCTTCTCGACCGTTGAGAATGGAAAACCGAAATCCCGCTATATGGCTCTTTTCAACGATGGTCTGAATATTCACCTGGCGACCAACCGCCGTACACATAAGGTGGAGGAATTGGAAAACAATCCGAATGTCAGCCTGCTGCTTGGTTACGAGGCAGGAGGCTCCAAGGAAGTTGTGGAGATCGAGGGAACCTGTGAGGTGACCAAAAATGAAGGTCTGCGTGAGCAAGTATGGAATGATGAGCTAAAAGCTTGGTTCGATGGACCTAATGATCCCAACTATGTCATTCTGGATATCACCCCTTCACGAATTGAATATACAGGCAAAGACCACGAGCATCATGTGTGGGAGCAGTAATTCACAGCCACGTCTTTGTGATTCAATGATTGCGCAGATTTGTTGTCAGACGATGAATAACATCAATCCGTTCAACCGTGATCCCTTTATGGGTTCGCGGTTCTTTGGTATGCAGATTATGACCAATCCGTAAGTGGTGTTATAATGATGTAACATTTGAAATTTGAATGAAATATTCCCTATATTTTGGCTAAAAAAACGAGAAAATTGTCGAAATTACGCATGAAATTATAAACAAGTCCAACTATGTACGGATAATGTAAAAATTAATGCTTTTCAACCGTTTAACATTACGTTATGATTTGAAGTGTAAATAACGCACACAGATATGAATAGATGTTCATGTGAGATAAACTAACCTGATAATTACAGATGAATGCTCATCCGATTATCAGCATGCACAACGCATGAAATCTATTATTTTCTGTGCCTGTTGTTTGCTAATATGGCATGATTCGATGTACATAACCGGGAGGGGTTATTTTGAAGAAGAGTAAAAAAGTATTATCAAGCCTGACTGCCGCTTTCGTTGCATTAAACGTGCTTGCGGTATTTCCGGTACCTGTGTCGGCTGCAGATGCGGCCAAAGTTAAATTGCGGATCATGGAAACAACGGACATTCATGACAATCTGATCAACTACGATTATTATTCAGACAAAGCGACAGATCAGTATGGTCTGGCGAAAACAGCTACGCTGATCAAGAAAGCCCGTGCAGAAGCGAAGAACAGCCTGCTGTTCGATAATGGTGACCTGATTCAGGGGAACCCGATGGGTGATTTTGTAGCGAAGATTGATCCTCTGAAAAAGGGTGAAACTCACCCTGTATATAAAGCGATGAATCTGCTTGATTATGATGCAGGCAATATCGGTAACCATGAATTCAACTATGGTCTCGATTTTCTTGACATGACGCTTGAGGGAGCCAACTTCCCTTATATCAACGCTAACGTCTATGTAGACGATGGTGATCAGGATGAAACCAATGACAAAAACTATTTCACGCCATACAAAATTCTGGACAAAAAAGTAACGGATGAAAGTGGCAAGGAGCATACGATCAAAGTAGGTGTGATCGGCTTTGTACCGCCACAAATCATGCAATGGGACAGCGCCAACCTGCAAGGCAAGGTCATTGCCAAGGATATTATCGCTACCGCGAAAAAATTCATTCCAAAAATGAAGGCCGAAGGTGCGGATATTATCGTTGCTATTCCTCACTCCGGTTTTGAGGATATTCCTCAAACCGATCTGATGGAGAACTCTGTCCTGTACCTGAGCCAAGTGGAAGGCATTAACGCCATTTTGTTTGGACATGCCCACAAAGTATTCCCTAGTGCAGACTTCAAAGACAAAAAAGGTGTAGACCTGGAGAAGGGTACAATTAACGGCGTTCCTGCGGTGGAGCCAGGTTTCTGGGGTGATCACCTCGGGATTATTGATCTGGATCTGGAGCAAGTGGATGGCAAGTGGAAAGTTGTCGATTCCAAAACAGAAGCTCGCCCCATTTATGACACAGAAAACAAAAAGCCGTTGGTAGATGCTGACCAGGCGATTGTGGATGCGGTTCATGATGAGCATGAAGGTACGCTGGAATATGTGCGTGGTCCGGTTGGCGAAACAACGGCACCAATCAATAGCTTCTTTGCTTTGGTGCAGGATGACCCATCCATTCAGATCGTAACCAATGCACAGAAATGGTACGTGGAGAAGAAGCTGCAAGGTACGGATTATGAAAATATTCCGGTATTGTCAGCCGGGGCTCCGTTCAAAGCAGGTGGACGTTCCGGTGCATCATACTACACCAACATTCCTAAAGGTACAATTGCCATCAAAAACGTAGCAGACCTGTACGTATATCCAAATACGGTACATGCTGTAATGGTTAATGGTGCTGAGCTGAAAGAGTGGCTGGAATGGTCAGCAGGCCAGTTCAACCAGATCGACCCGGCTAAAGGCGGTCAGCAGCAGTTGATCAATATGGATTTCCCGACATATAACTTCGATGTTATCGATGGGGTAACCTACCAGATTGATGTCACACAGCCAGCTAAATACGACAGCAAAGCAACGGTTGTCAACGCTTCAGCAAGTCGTATCAAAAACCTGAGCTTCGAAGGCAAACCGGTTGATCCAGAGCAAAAATTCATCGTTGCTACGAATAACTATCGTGCGTCTTCATCCAAACTGGCTAACCCGGACGGCAAACGCATCGTTCTGGCTGCACCGGATGAAAACCGTCAAGTGATTATCGACTATATTCGTGAGAACAAAACGATTAATCCTACTGCAGATGGCAACTGGTCATTGGCACCAATCAAACCTTCTGCAGGTGTAACCGCTGCAGCACTGAATGACCTTGAAGTGGTATTTGCTTCTTCTCCAGATGCGAAAGAACTGGTGGAAGCGAATCCGGCAATGTCCTTTATCGGTACGAATAAAGATGGGTTTGCGGAGTACGGATTGAAGCTGACAGGGGAGGCTGCAACTACGCCAAAACCAGAAACCAATCCGGCACCAACACCGAAGCCAGAACCATCACCTGCACCAGCACCTAAACCGCAGCCGGAGAAACCGGCAGTGAATTCAAAAGTGGTTTATGTTGTGAAAAAAGGAGACAACCTGTACCGCATCGGCTTGAAATATGGTGTGGATTGGCGTGTACTTGCTAAAGCAAACCAAATTACAAATGTGCATAACCTGAAGGTTGGACAAAAAATTGTCATTCCTGCTTCATAGAGTCTAATAAAGGGTACAGATGAAGACTGGCAGTCATCCGACTGCTGGTCTTTTTTGTGGAATGAGCGCATACATCTGTTTCTAAAACCGTCGTATAGAAGTCATGAAAACATTAGAGATTAATTTCAAGACCCATGATATACTATTTACAAACTTTGGGTATAAACCTGGTAACATTAATGACACAGCTTGATAAACTGGCAAGGGGGTTCTACATGAATTGCAGTGGCTGCAGTCCAATCTATCCGATAGAGGGTCAAGGTACGCTGTACCTGCGTCCCGTCTCCCCTGCTTTGCTGGAAGCGCTGCAAACCAAGGGAAGGCATGTTGAATATTCTGAGAAAATGCTCTGGTTCCATTTTTCCGACACACAAGATCTGCTGGATCGGTTGGAAGAGATTATGGAGATGGAGAAAACGTTATCAAATGCTGTGAGCGTTCAGTTAAAGTCTGCTGTGGAAAGACCATTCAGTGATGCTGGGGGGGATTGGATCAGTTTATCCATGCAGCACTCCAGAATCAAACATGCGGATATTGTTTCTACTATTTTGGAGCGGCAATTCAGCAGCTATATGCAACCGATCGTAAATGCCTCAGAGCATATTATCGGATTTGAATTTTTGCTCCGTCCGGGTGAACATGGCAGATCCTTTAGCTCATATGAACTGTTTGAAGCGGCTAGAGAAACAGGGCTACATTCATTTCTGGACCGAACTGCACGTATTACAGCGATAGAAACCAGTGCCAGACACCTGCCTCAAGGTGTTAAACGTTTTGTTAATTTTCTGCCTTCCTCGATTTACAATCCTGAATATTGTTTAACACATACATTCAAAGCCATTGAACGCCTTTCGCTGGACCCAAAGGATTTTGTTTTCGAAGTTGTCGAGACCGAACAGATCCAGCATCTGTCTACGCTGCAGCATATTTTTCAAGTATATCGTTCTAACGGTATGTCCGTAGCATTGGATGATGTCGGTGCAGGATATTCCACGATTGATTTAATGAGCCGTTTAGAGCCGGATTTTGTCAAAATTGACCGCAGTCTGATTGATCATTGTGATCAGGATCGGGCAAAACAGCAAAAGATTCTTAATATCGTTCAGGTATCGAGCCAATTTGGTGGTAGAGTACTTGCCGAGGGTATTGAACGAATTGAAGAGTTTGATTTCTGCCGTTCCGTAGGAATTGAGCTGGCTCAAGGCTATTATTTTGGTAAACCTGCAGCCCATCCGCCGGATGGTCCTTACCTGGGACCGTCCTACAGAGTGGCAAAATAAATATTCGGTTACATCCCGTAACGCCAAGCTGGTCGCTTTCTTGTGGAAGTGGCCTGCTTGGCGTGTACTTTTTTATCAAATAAATCTCGTTGTTAGCCGATATATAACATAAGCCATAAGATACTTCATACATAGATAGAAAAATTGGCTTGGAAATTATAAGGGGGATATGCAAATGAATGAAATCCAGAATCATCAGGCAGGGAAAGCCGAAAAAAAATCCAAACCAGTACCAGTTAAAAATAAAAAGAGTAAGAAAAAAGCATTTGTCTGGAATATTCGGAACAAAATGCTGCTTTCCTTTCTAATCGTCTTGATTCTGCCAAGTTTGGCAATCAGCTTCGTGACATTAACGATCTCGGAGGACACGGTACAAGAGCAGTTAAGCGATAGTGCGACGCAGAGCGTGAAAACCGTGAATAAAATTATAGAGAGTCAGGTGAATAGCAAAATTTATGATATCAATTATTTCTCGGACTCTCTCGATCCGGCTTTGATTAAAGGAGAAAATGATAGTACAGAGCTTCAGACCAAGCTTGCTCAGTATTTGGGATTACATCCTGATGCTTTGAATATTTTTGTAGGTACGACAGAAGGTGTCATGGTTCGGGGAAAACCTACAGAGAGCAGTCAGCGCGGAGAAGCATTTGATCCCAGAGAACGAGAGTGGTATACACTCGCGATGAACCAGCCAGGCACTGTTGCAGTCTCCCCGGTCACCAAAAATACCGACGGAGCAGCAGTTGTGTTTATTTCCAAAACGTTAAAGGATCAATCTGCTGTCATTGGTCTGTCACTTGACTTAACAGATCTTCGTGAACAGGCCAACATGAAGGTAGGTAATGAAGGATATGTCATTATTCTTGATGCAAATCAGAACTATGTCGTCTCCCCTGTACAGGAGGTTGGCACGAAGGATACCAGTGGTGCAATGGATCAAATGTATAAGAGTAAAGAAGGTCAGTTCGAATACATATTTGATAAACGCGCCAAGATGATGATTTTCTCTACCAATGAAGCAACGGGCTGGAAAATTGCAGGAACAATGTTCAAAAGTGAAGTAACGGACGCAAGCAAGGAGATTCGTTTGGCTACGCTTATTGTTTTGCTTGCTTCTGTACTTCTGGCGATCATTTACATTATCTGGTTCACTGGTTCCATGATCCGTCCGATCAAACGGCTTCAGGAAAATGCACGTGCAGTCAGCAAGGGTGATCTGACAGTGAAGATGGACAGTACACGCAAGGATGAAATCGGTGAACTGGCAAAGTACTTTGAACGTATGGTAGATAATTTGCGAATGATGATTCTGGGTGTTCAGGAGACAGCAGAGCAGGTATCAGCATCCTCACAAGAATTGTCTGCGAGTGCGGATCAAACGACGAAAGCGATTGAGCATTCAACGATGGCGATTCAGGAGCTTGCCGAGGGAGCAGAGCAGCAGGTAAACAGTGTGAAGGAAGGCTCTGATGAGATGAATCATATGGCGGAAGATGTGAGGCTGATGTCAGAGCGAGTACAATCCATCACAACTTCGATGCGGGATACATCCGGGGCAGCTTCTTCAGGAAATGAAGCAGCGGGACAAGCTGTGGAACAGATGAATATTATTCAGGAGACTGTTGAGCAATTAGGTCATGTTGTGCAATCCCTTCATATTCGTACCACTGAAATTGGCGGTATGGTTGATGTCATTGCATCGATCTCGAAGCAAACCAACCTGCTTGCATTGAATGCTTCCATTGAAGCAGCCAGAGCAGGAGATGCGGGTCGCGGATTTGCTGTGGTTGCTGGCGAAGTTCGTAAGCTGGCCGAAGAATCAGGCAGCTCTGCAGGGCAGATTGGCGAGCTTGTGCACAATATACGCCAAGATATGGATTCAGCTTTGATGGCGATGAATGCGGCTCAAAGCCGGGTAGCTGAAGGTCTCCAGGCTGTGAATACGTCCGGACAATCATTTGCTCAAATTCGTGAAGCGGTTGAGGATGCGGTTCACACACTGGATGAGCTGTCAGAGACGACAAAACAATTGGAGATGGGTGCCTCCCATGTTGTGCAAACGATGAACGACATATCAAATGTCACTCAGGAATCAGCTGCAAGTACCGAGTCCGTCTCGGCATCATCACAGGAGCAGCTTGCTTCCGTGGAAGAGATCGCCTCATCTTCTGCACATTTAAATAACATGGCAGAGCAGCTGCAAGGTCTGCTGGGTATGTTCAAGATGAATGATGATAAAGCCAAAAACAGTGATAAGTCCTGATGAATTCAGGCTAAGTACATTTTTTCATAAGCTTGCAGAAAATAAAGATAGACATTCCTCCTGCGGACCTGTATAAATATATCGTCTGGTTCTTACAAGCCAGTGTACGTTGTACTTTTACTAATAGAACGATACGCATATCGAGTCAGGATAGCAGCAGGAGGAACTATGGTATATGTAGCGATACTGATTTTTGTTTTGACAATTACAATGGTCATCTGGCAGCCGCGTGGAATCGGGATAGGCTGGAGTGCCTCAGGAGGCGCCCTTCTTGCACTGGCAGCCGGTGTTGTTAGTTTAAATGACGCTTCGGATGTAGCTTCCATTGTGTGGAATGCTACGCTTGCTTTTGTCGGCATTATTATGATTTCTTTGATTTTGGATGAAACCGGGTTCTTCGAGTGGGCTGCCCTTCATATGGCCCGGCTGGCAGGAGGGAACGGACGCAGGCTGTTCCTGTACTCTATTTTACTTGGAGCAGCTGTGTCTGCCTTGTTTGCGAATGATGGAGCAGCGCTTATTCTGACACCGATCGTACTGGCGATGGTGCGTGCACTGAAATTTGATGAGCGTATGGTGCTGGCTTTTGTGATGGCGAGTGGTTTCATCGCAGATACAACTTCGCTGCCGCTGGTGGTCAGCAATCTGGTGAACATTGTCTCTGCCGATTTCTTCGGAATTACATTTGTAGAATATGCGGTACGTATGATCGTGCCCAATCTGTTCTCGATTGCGGCAAGTACGGCGATGCTGTTTTTATTTTATCGCAAAAGCATTCCGCTTACGTATGATGTCACGGCTGCTCGTGATCCGAAGGAAGCAATCCGTGATCCGCGAGTGTTCAAAATCGCCTGGTTTATGCTGGGACTGCTGCTGGTGGCTTATGCCTCCAGTGAGTTTCTGCCGATTCCTGTCTCGGTGATTGTAGGCGCAGTGGCGCTGCTGTTCGGTATTCTTGCACGTAAAAGCGAAGCGGTTGATCTGAAGCGGGTGATCAAGGAAGCGCCATGGTCCATTGTTGTATTTTCGGTGGGGATGTACATCGTCGTGTACGGTCTGCGCAATGCTGGATTAACCGATTATTTGAGCGGTTGGCTGGAGGGTATAGCCGATTACGGCCTGCTGGCCGCATCATTGGGCATGGGTGTAATCGCCGCTGTATTATCATCGGTGATGAATAATCTGCCAACCGTATTGATTAATTTGCTCGCCATTCAAGGAGCACACACCGAGGGTATCCTACGCGAAGTGATGATCTATGCCAATGTCATTGGTTCCGATCTGGGTCCGAAGATGACACCAATTGGGTCACTAGCAACCTTGCTCTGGCTGCATGTATTGTCCCGCAAAGGTGTGAAGATTACGTGGGGATACTATTTCAAGGCAGGCATCATCCTGACCGTTCCAACGCTGCTGATTACCTTGGCAGGGCTGGCACTGTGGCTGTGGATTCTGGGGTAAAAGAGATGCGTTGATCATATTAAACATTAAAAATGAACATATGATTCCGTAAAAGGCTGTTTGACCAGATGTGCGATGCACATTTGGGTGAAACAGTCTTTTTTGCTGTTTATTGAACTATTTTTTTCGATCTATCTGCCTTACATAGAAGACTTTCATATAGAAGAAGCCAATTCTTCTTCAAGCATTCTGAGCGCAGCCAGCGCCGATGCAGCGAAGGGAACGGAACGATTGTGGAGAAGCGAAGCGGTCGCCTTTATCAACGGATATATTCCTTGGGAGAATGGAATCCAATATATCCGGGGATAACAGCGATTGTAGCAACGTCCGTTCCCGGAGCGGCCGCTTGGCGCTTTTATTACTTCCCCACGATGCTGGGGATGAATGCTTTTAGATTAGTGAACGGAGTGAAATAGTGGAGGGGACGGAGTCGATTCTGAAGAAGCGAAGCGGTCGCCTTTGTCTCCGAATGTTTACATTTAGAAAATAAAATCAATAAAAATTCGGAGACAACAGCGATCGGAAGAACGATCCGTAGCCGGAACGACTGCACGAAGTCCGATTTTAAACACATCTTGCTATTCCAATCTTATTCATACCCAGCCCGAATTTTTAACATTGCGTTTACAAAACATTGATTTTCAGATGACATACCAAAACTACAATGATTAAAGAGTTGATGGTGATCACACAAATTTACAAAACGCCATCACTACATTGGGGGAGGAAAACAAAACATGTTTAAAAAGTTGCCGTTTATTTTGATGACCTTAACGTTCGTACTGGTGCTTGCAGCATGCGGATCGAAAAACGACGCAGGTACTACAAATGGTGCCGCAAGCAATGGATCAGGAGAAGGTACTGCTGCAGCTGAACTCAGCGGTAACATTCTGGCTGTTGGATCAACAGCACTGCAGCCACTGGTAGATCAAGCTGGACAAAAATTTATGGCAGTTGATGAATATAAAAACGTGACTGTACAAGTGCAAGGTGGCGGTAGTGGTACAGGTCTGACTCAAGTATCTGACGGACAAGCTACAATCGGAAACTCTGACGTGTTTGCAGAAGAAAAAATCGATGACGCTGCTAAAGTAAGTGAACTGAAAGATCATCAGGTTGCTGTAGTTGCGATTGCTCCTGTAAGCAATAAAGATGCAGGTGTGACGGATCTGACCAAACAACAACTGATCGACATTTTCTCTGGTAAAGTGAAGAACTGGAAAGAAGTTGGCGGTAAAGATCAAGCGATCGTTATTGTAAACCGTCCAGGCAGCTCCGGTACACGTGCAACATTTGAAAAATTTGCGCTGGGTACGAAAGTTGAAGATATCCAAGGTTCAATTCAAGAGGATTCCTCCGGTACAGTTAAGAAGCTTGTAGCTGAGACTCCAGGTGCAATTGGTTACCTGGCCCTGTCCTACCTGGACGACAGCCTGCAAGTTCTGAAATATGAAGGTGTGGAAGCAACTGTAGAAAACGTAGAATCCGGTGCTTATCCGGTGTGGGCATACGAGCATATGTACACGAAAGGTGAGCCGGATGCTGCAACCAAAGCGTTCCTTGACTACATCCTGAGTGATGAGATTCAACAAAAAGACGTAACGGAGCTGGGCTACATTCCAGTGTCTGGTATGAAAGTTAAACGCGATGCAGCAGGTAACGTGACGAAATAATCTTTAACTTGCGCATATAGCGAGAGAGGCGGACTCAGGTCCTGCCTCTTTACGCAGTTTGCTCTGAAAATATCCCATATTTTGCATCAATTCCACTATAGAAGGATGGTTGTTATGGAACAGACCGGAGGGGGAACGGCAATGAATAGCAAGGTGAAGTCACGCCGACCCTTGAGAGAGAAGCACTACTGGGAAGAGTGGACGGGACGAATCTATACGTCGATTTGTGTCGTTTTCCTGATCGTTGTCATGTTTTCCATCGTATATTTTGTAGCCTCCAAAGGGCTGTCGACATTTTTCCAGAACGGCATAAGCATGAGTGATTTTCTAACAGGAAAAACATGGAATCCAACAGGAGAACCTGCGGCCTATGGCGCGTTGCCTTTTATAACAGGTTCATTTATTACAACTTTTCTGGCAGCATTGATTGCAAGTCCGCTTAGCCTGTGTGCAGCACTCTTTATGACGGAGATCGTACCGGGTAAAGGTAAAAAAATACTGCAGCCTGCGATCGAGCTTTTGTCTGGTATTCCTTCGGTTGTTTACGGTTTTATTGGTCTTAGTGTCATTGTACCTTTGCTGCGCAGCATGTTCGGCGGTGCGGGTGTCGGGATTGCAGCCGGATGCCTTGTATTGTCCGTCATGATTCTGCCAACAGTGACCAGCATTATGGCAGATGCACTGTCCGCGCTTCCTAAAGGACTGCGTGAATCTTCCTATGCACTGGGTGCAACACGCTGGCAAACGATCTATCGGGTCATTATTCCGACTGTTCTGCCTGCGCTGCTTACCGGGGTTGTTCTAGGCATGGCGCGTGCCTTCGGTGAGGCACTTGCGGTACAGATGGTTATCGGTAATGCACCGCATGTACCAACATCGCTGCTTGAATCGGCGTCTACGTTGACCAGCGTAATTACGCTGAGTATGGGCAACACCACGATGGGCTCTGTCCATAACAATGCACTTTGGAGTATGGCGCTTGTGCTGCTGGTAATGACCTTTGTCTTTGTCATTCTGGTTCGCCTGCTTGAAAGGAGAAACCGGGTATGAAATTAAAGGCAAAAACAGTAGATAAAATTTCAACAGGTGTCATTGTTGTACTCGCTCTTTTCATCGTGGTGCTTCTGCTCGGGTTGCTCGGATTCATTCTTTTCCGGGGAATCGGCCAGATCAACTGGCATTTCCTGACGAGTGCTCCACAACTGCTCAAAGGCGGCGGCGGTATTGGACCGCAATTGTTTAACTCTATATTTTTGCTTGTGCTCACGTTAATTATTACGATCCCGCTCGGCTGGGGCGGTGGTATTTATATGGCGGAATACGCCAAACCGGGACGGATTACAAGTTTCATTCGTCTGGTTGTTGAAGTGCTGTCTTCCTTCCCATCTATCGTTATTGGTTTGTTCGGACTATTATTGATTGTTAATACGTTCGGTCTTGGTTTCTCTCTCTTATCGGGTGCTATGGCGCTGGCTATTTTCAACCTGCCGCTGATGGTGCGTACGACGGAGCAAGCCTTCCGTGCTGTTCCGAAGGAGCAGAAGGAAGCGGGACTCGCTCTTGGTTTGTCCAAATGGAAAATCATTACGTCAATTCTGCTGCCTGTGGCACTGCCAAGTTTGATCACGGGAACGATTCTGGCCTCTGGGCGGATTTTCGGTGAAGCTGCTGCTCTGATGTTCACCGCCGGAATGAGCAGCCCGCCGCTGGACTTCACGGATTGGAATCCGACAAGCCCGAGATCGCCAATTAATCCGCTGCGCCCTGCTGAAACATTGGCTGTGCATATCTGGAAAGTCAACAGCGAGGGCATTGGACCAGATTCCAAGGAGATCGCGGCAGGTGCATCGGCCGTATTGGTTATTCTAGTGCTTGCGTTTAATCTGAGTGCACGCTGGATCGGCCGTGTTGTATACCGCCGGATGACAGCTTCGAAATAAGGAGGAACCGACATGGCCATACCTTTTGGTACGGAACAGTTAAGCATATATTATGGGCATTTCCAGGCGGTTAAACAGATCAGCCTTACCTTCCCGGAGTCCAGTGTAACAGCTCTGATCGGGCCTTCCGGCTGCGGAAAATCCACCTTTCTCCGTTCATTGAACCGGATGAATGATGAGATTGCCGGTTCTCGCACGGAGGGACATATCTGGATGGATGGCAGCGACCTGAATGAACCGGGTACCGATGTAATCAAGCTTCGTCAGAAGATTGGTATGGTGTGGCAGAAGCCTAACCCTTTTCATAAATCCATCTACAACAATATCGCGTTTGGCCCCCGCTACCGTGGTACAAAGAATAAGAAAGCACTGGATGAGATTGTGGAAAAAAGCTTGCGCCGCGCTGCTCTGTGGGATGAGGTAAAAGACAGGCTGCATGATTCCGCTCTGGCACTGTCGGGTGGTCAGCAGCAGCGCCTTTGTATCGCCCGGGCGTTATCCGTAGATCCGCAGATTCTGCTGCTTGATGAGCCGGCATCTGCCCTTGACCCGGTATCAACAGGCAAGGTAGAAGAATTAATTTCCGAGCTGAAGCAGGAGCTGCGCATTGTCATTGTTACGCATAATATGCAGCAGGCAGCGCGCATCTCGGACTATACGGCTTATTTTTACCTGGGCAGCCTGATTGAGCATGGGGATACGGAGCATATCTTTACCAATCCGGACAACCGTTTGACACAGGAATATATTATGGGTCGTTTTGGTTAATGATTGCTGGATTGGTGTAGGAAATTTCATAGTAAAACACCTTAAACAGTACCTTATAGAGCAGACATTTGATAAGTCTCTCTATGGGGTATTTTTTATTTTATGATGCAGTCATTTGTTGTGATAAGGTCCCAGCTGTTTGTCGGAGAAATGAAATGGTGAATGGATATCCTTCAGCCACATATTTCCTTTAATAATGAGGAGATACACAGCGATTACAAAGTACACCAATCCGATGATCCAGTCGGTGGTGCCAGCCAGCTTGTGCTCTGTAATGTAATACAGATACCATCCTCCGATTGGAAAATGAAAAACCAGCACGGCGAACAGGCCGGGATTGTACCATGTTTTGGCTTTGATATTGGCGAATAGACCGTGCCAGATAAACTGGAAAAAGCCCATAAAGATCGGGGCCAGTGCCAGCCAGATGAAGGTTGGGAAAAAGACGGGCAGAAGATAAAAAACATAGGCGATAACCAGGTTAATGACCATGGCCGACTGCGGGTTCAGCGGATAACGTGTGGGTTGTTCACTTTTGAATATAACGATGTTGAATAAACCGCCAAAATAGCCGGGCCAGCGATACTCTTCAAATTGATGCACCAGAATGGCGATGAAGCTAAGCCACAAGATCATACTTAGTTCCGACATGGAACGAAGATTCATAACTATGCCTATTGCGGTTACTGCCGCGACCAGCATCCCCAGATCAGGCCAGTATTTACGCAGCATATTCATGAGTAATCTCTCCTCACATCTTATTTTTTGAAAAAATAACGTTCCAGCAGCAGGTCAATCTGACATTCGACAGGCTTCATTTCGATGCCTGAGCCAGCCTCAAGAGTCTGTCTCATCAGTGCAGGCATGAACACGGCACCGAAGACTTGCATCACTATCATCATTAGAATGTCTTGATCCTGTTCGTTGGTCAGCTCTTTAAGCAGACTCTTGATTTTGTCGAATCCAGTCATCCGCATAAACTTTCCATACTCCTGTTGTGAAGCAAATAAATTTGCGCCCATTGTAATGACCCGCGACAGCAGCTCAGGGTACTGCTCTATCCCCTGTACATAATGCAGCAAAAAACGCTTCAAGCGTTGCTCGGGTGGCAAAGTAAGGTCATCCAGTACCTCAAAAGACTCCTGAAAACCCGAGAGCAGAATCTGTATCACTTCGCTAATCAGCTTATCCTTGGAGCCAAAGTAATAATTCACCAGTGATACGTTTGTATTCGAACGTTGAGCAATGCTGCGAATGGTGATCTTCTCGAATCCTTCCTGTTTGATCATCTCAAGGGCAGTTTGAAGAATAATTTCTTTGGTTTCATTGTTCTTGTCCACAGCTTTTTGTTCCCTTCTTGTCATATTTAAACAATGTTTAAAACATTGTTTAAATTTATCTTAACACCATAGTTGTCTAAATTCAATAAACTTTTACCAGCATTTGGGGTAACATCTATAATGAGATTTGGCCTGAAATGACAAAAATGCGAGGCTTGAAGCATTGTAATGGGGTTGTTTTCCTTCTAAAACTACAGGCATTTATAAAGAAAGTATTAACTTTACAGAATCTTATGGATTGTTCGCTACACTTTAGGCATGGGAGGATGAAAGCGCAATGACAGACAAGGATAACATACTGCTGGTAGAGGATGACCCGGAAATAGCCCGTATTCTGCTGGATCATCTGCGCCGTGAAGGGTATGCCGTAACCTGGGCATCAAGTGGACTGGAGAGCTGGGAGGACTTCAGAAAGGGGGAGTATCAGCTTGTTCTGCTTGATCTGATGCTGCCGGAGATGGACGGATTCACCGTATGCAAACATGTCAGGTTAATCAGTGATGTTCCCGTATTAATCATGAGTGCATGTCACCAGGAGGAAAGCAAACTGAAGGGGCTCGGCCTGGGTGCGGATGATTATATCACGAAACCCTTCAGTCTGGCTGAGCTTACAGCCCGGATTGAAGCCCACCTGAGCAGATATCGTAGATATCAGGGGAGCCAACCCGGTTCCTCATCCAGTTCTGTTCTTCAGCAGTACAATGACGGTTTATCCATCCACCCGCTGAATCAGCAGGTAATGCTTAATGGTACCGAGCTGCAGCTGACAGGAAAAGAAGGAGCGCTGCTTATGCTGCTGGCTTCGCATCAAGGCCGGGCATTCACGAAAACGGAAATTTATGAACATGTGTGGGGCCAGCCGGCAGAGGGAAGCTCAAGCACAGTCACTGTACACGTGAAAAGCCTGCGGGCAAAGCTGGGAGATGAGCCGCATCAGCCGCGCTGGATTCAAACGGTATGGGGCAGCGGTTACCGCTTTATTGGGGAGCGGATCGAATGAAGCTGAAATATTGGCTGATGCTTGCGTTCCTGATTGTCATGTTTTTGCCTGTGGCCGCGGGTTGGGCATTGTTTTCCTTGTATAACTATTATGAAAGTCAGCGCGCAGTAGCTGAATACGTGGAGTTATCCGGACGTTTCGCTCCCATAGAGAAGGCGCTGGATAATCCAGAGCTGTACCAGCTGCAGTCTCCCGAGCATCATCAAATTCTCCCTGAGCTTGCCAGTGAACAGGTGAGTTTCAATCTGTATCTGCCCTCTGGCATTCGGGTGTACAGTTCTGGCGGGGATACATGGTCATCAGGTGGATACACGATAAGAAGCTCTGAATTATACCGGAACCTGTACAACCTGCAGATTCGTCACCGTACATTTTCGCTGAAGAAGCCGGTCTGGAATCATGGAGAACTGGTGGGCATTTATGAGATAACGATGCTGCGTCAGGATTGGCTTGAAGGCATATCGATTCGAACAACCTGGGTTGTCGGCGGAGCAGTGTTATTCTTTGTACTGTTGTATGGGACGGTGCTGTGGCTGCTATCCCGGAAGCTTTTCTCCCCCATGAAAGTGTTGATGGACAGGATGCATGCGTTTGCCCGTGGAGAAAAACCGGATGGTGTACGGGCAAAAATTCGGAACGATGAGATGGGTACGCTGCTACAGCAGTTCGATTCGATGCAGCAAACGGTCAGGCAGACTCAGGCAGAGGTGGAGAAGCAGCAAAAAGAAAAAGAGATGATTGTAGCGTCTCTGTCTCATGACCTGAAAACACCGTTGATGTCCATCAGTGCTTATGCGGAGGCAATCAGTATGGACAACCGTTCTGAACGATTGGAGAGACAGGAGTATAAAGATGTTATTGCAAGGAATGTTGAGCGCATGAAACAGATGATCGGTGAGCTTGAGATGTATACAGCGCTTGGCTCCAGTGATTCGGAACTGGCTATGGTTGAGGTGGAAGGGGAAGAGTTTTTCGAGATGCTGCTGGGCAGTTACGGAGGACTTGCGGAACGTGATCATTACAACATGCAGGTGTCTGTACGCACGAATCATCTCTACTCGATTCATCCTGAATCACTGATGCGCCTGACCGATAATCTGGTGCATAATGCACTTCGTTATACTCCACCCGAAGGTAGAATCGGACTCGCTGTAATTGATTCAGTGGAGGAACTCCCCGAATGGATGGATCCGTTACTCAGAGCGGAGCTTGACCCTTACAGAACCGGGGCAACGATCCTGGTGATTCAGAATGAAGGTCCTGCAATTCCGCCAGAACAGCTGAAGCGAATCTTCGAGCCGTATGTTCAATATCACAAGCAGGAGAGGCACGGCTTCGCAGGAGGCTCAGGCTTGGGATTAAGCATAGCCAGAAGGATTGCATTAAAGCATGGAGGGGATATGCGCATGTGGTCCTCGGAACAATACGGGACTGCGGCTGTGTGCCGATTGCCGGAACTGTAACGATACACAGAAATTATAGAAGGAGGATGATCGTTTATGATGAAGAAAGGATGGAAGCTGCTCGGAGCTGCCTTGATTGCCACTTCAATGTTAGCAGGATGTGCGGAAAAGGAGGTGCTTGGCATGTCAGGGGATGACATGATTGAGAAGATTATTGCTGCCGAGTCAGAGCCGGCTTCCTACTATGCGGAAGGTCTTTTGAAGATGTGGACGGATGGGGAAATCACAAATACTGTACAGGTGAAGGAATGGGTAGACGGGAAAATAGGACAGCAGCGGGTTGAGACAGAGGAAGATGGAAATGTAAGTTATGCAGTTCATAACGGATCAGAGATTCTGATTTATGAGAAAGAGGCCAAGACCGCTTTTTCAATGGACTCCTCCTCGTTTCAGCAAGAACCTAACCAAACCCAAAAGCAGATGCTTGTCGATCAACTGGAACGGATGCGTGATTCCCACAACGTGAAGACGCTGGGCCAGGAAACGATTCAAGGTCATGAGGTAATCCACATTGAACTAACACCCAAGGATGAAAAATCCCTGTCGATATCGTCCGAATATTGGATAGACCCCAAGAAGTGGATGGTTATTAAAGCGACCAGTACGTACGGGGATACCAAATCGGAGGTGCTGTATGACCTGATTGATTACAATCCTGAATTCACGGACAAGACGTTTACGCTGGACATCCCTGCAGACGTTGAGATCAAAAAGATGAATGATGTGATGAATAACAAGGAAATAACACTGGAAGAAGCAGAGAAGGCAGTGGGTCAGCCGTTCCTGCAATATGCAGGGAAGGATCTGGAATTGTCGAGAATCGAGATGACTTCGTCCGTGAGTGAAAGCCGGGATGAGGTGACGTTATATTATGTGAAGAATAACAAGCCCGAGATCAGTATAACCGTATTCCAGGCACCTGAGGAAAATGTAGATGAAAAACTGCTGCCTGATGAAAAGAACGTGAAGGTTCGTGAGACAGAGGGCTCGTATATGGCGATGATTCGCAATTTGTCATGGAGCGAGGCAGGTCTGCGATATTCGATCATGGGAGAAAATGATTCCTGGACACAGGAGAAGCTGCAGTTGTGGGCGGATGCACTCCAGCTTGCAAAGTCAAGCAAATAATATCCTGTGAATAGGGAGCCTTGAACAAAATCAGTGAACAATGCATATTATTATAGAAACGAAGGAATCCTTACTTTCTGACAGTCAGGGATTCCTTTTTATTACAACAGGCATGTTGCGTCACTTTAGTTGACATAAATTGAGCGACATATTAATCTGTATATGATTGAATGAATGCCAAAAGCGTGATTCGTAATGAAATAACAGAATACAGCGAATGATAACGAGCGGGAGAGACCTGAGCGGACTGCACATAATGTACAGGCCGGGTTCAGGCACCGAAGGAGCAAGCTGTTATGCACCCGGCATAGCGGTTAATCTCTCAGGTAAATGTACCATCGTTGGACGCAGCTCTGGAGAGTGCGCAGAAGAAGCGCCACCCAAGGGGAATATGATTGGTCAGCTCGGAAAACAGGTTGGTACAGGAACGTACTTGACTTTGTTCTGATGCTGCTGCGATCATGAAACTCTCAGGTATCAAGGACAGAGAGAGGGCTAACGGCCTTCTTCTGTCCTTTTTTGATGTCATCATTCAGTAAATCAGGAACATTATGGCGGGTCTTGTCTGGATAACGATGACGAAACCAATTGGAGGGTTACAACGTGCGATTTAAAGATGTTTTCTCAATTATCGGTCCGTCGATGACAGGACCATCCAGTTCACATACAGCGGGTGCTGCAAGGCTGGGCCGTATTGCCTGCCAATGGCTGGGATGCACACCGGAGCGTGCGCGGCTCACACTGTACGGATCATTTGCAGATACGTACCAGGGACACGGGACCGATCTGGCACTCATTGGCGGCCTGCTCGATTATGTTACGGATGATCCGCGGATACCGGATGCAGAGCAGTATGCAGCCGAAGCGGGCATGGAGGTTGAATTTTATACGAGCGGTCTACCTGCTCCCCACCCTAACACGGTTAAGATTGAACTCTGGCATGGTGAACGGCAGTGCTCATTAATGGGGGCTTCCATTGGCGGCGGCAGTGTGTCGGTGCATGCGCTGAATGATTTTCGCGTGCAGATCAGTGGGGAATTTCCAACGTTAGTATTGCGTCATGCAGACAAAGCAGGCGTGCTGGCCTCGGTCACTTCAACAATTAGCTCCTCTGGAGTGAACATCGGGTATATGCAGGTGGATCGAAAGGCACGGGATGGAGAGGCGCTGACGGCGATGGAGATGGATGCTCCTCCGAGTGAAGAGGTTCTGAAAAAACTGCGTTCGCTGGATCATGTGCTGGACATTCGAGTGATTGATCTGAAGAGAGGGGTTGACCCGAATGCGGTTTAAACATTTGCATGAATTAAACGCGATCTGCACAGCCGAGTCCAAAACAATTGCGCAGCTAATGATTGAGGAGCAGGTGCAGGAGACGAACACACCGGAGGCAGACGTGGTGAAGCAGATGTCTGAATACTACCAGGTGATGAAGGAAGCGGTGCGCAAGGGGCTTACAGAGGATACAACATCACGCAGCGGACTGACTGGTGGAGACGGGAAAAAGATGGCCGAATACATTCGCCAGGGGGAGACCTGCTCCGGTGAAGCTTCTGCTCTTGCTATGGCCTACGCTCTGTGTGTATCGGAAGTGAATGCTTCTATGGGGCGTATCGTGGCTACGCCAACAGCGGGCTCCTGCGGTATTATTCCGGGTGTGTTCATCAGCTCGCAGGAACGCTTTGGCTGGACGGATGAACATCTGGTGAACGGACTGTTCTGTGCCGGGGCTATCGGGTACGTCATTGCCAACAACTCATTTATCTCCGGTGCGGAGGGCGGCTGCCAGGCCGAGGTAGGGTCTGCAATCGGTATGGCTGCGGGTGCGATGGTGGAGCTGCGCGGCGGCACGCCGGAGCAGGTCGTGCATGCGGTCGGGCTGGCTTTGAAAAATACACTGGGCCTCATCTGTGATCCGGTGGCTGGCCTGGTAGAGATTCCATGCATCGTGCGTAACGGACTCGGCGCCGTTACCGCACTGGCTGCGGCGGATATGGCTCTGGCAGGCGTACGCAGCGCCATTCCTTCCGATGAAGTGATTGATGTCATGCTGGAGGTGGGCAGTGCGATGCCTAGCCGTCATCGTGAGACAGCGCAGGGCGGGCTTGCCCAGACCCCTACAGGCCGCAAAATGATGGAAAAGCTGGCGAAACCGAAGGCGAAGCGGGCAGAGCCGGAAGACAAACCTGATATCCCAGGTACGGATTAAGGCAAAACAAGACAAACCGAATACAAAAAAACACATGACAAAAGAGCGTTCATCCACCTGTGTAGCAGATCAGGTTATGATGAACGCTTTTTATATGGACTGTCTGCCCCGTTTGTCGACCTGTAGCGTCGTTGTGAACATATACTTAATCCATGCCAGGTGAAGAATCTGGCTATTATTATTGCTCCGCCAGTTCCGTACGCATAACGGCATAGCCATAGGCAGGCAGTTCAATGGCGAGAACCCCTTGGTCTATAGCGGTGCGGTGATTGCCTTCAAACAGCTCGGTCCAGGGCTGATCGCCTGCCTCCAGCTCAACGATGGCGGTTTCCTCTGAGCGGTTGAACAGCACCAGAATGCGCTCGGTATCACTCTTGCGTTCCATAACGAGCTGACTGCCGCCCGCACGGGCTTGCAGGAAGCGAACCGTGCCTTCTGCACGCAATGCCGGATGTGCATGACGAAGGGCAATCAGCTTTTGATAAAAGCTGAGCAGTTCCCGGTCCTGCTTCGCTTCATCCCACTCCATGCATTTGCGGCATCCCGGATCATGGTCCCCGTCGAGGCCAATCTCGTCACCATAATAGATGCAGGGTGCTCCCATATAGCTGAACTGGAACAATGCGGCCAGCTTCATCTTGCGCTGATCTCCCTCGCACAAGGTAAGCAGGCGGGGGGTATCATGACTGTCCAGCAAGTTAAACGCCACCTCGCTGGCCTGAAGCGGATAGCGGGATAACTGGCGGCCTATGGAGTTGGCGAATTGTTCGGCGTGCATCTTATCTTCAACAAAGAAAGCATTCACAGCTGCCGTAAACGGATAATTCATCGCGGCATCAAACTGGTCGCCCTGCAGCCAGGCAGAGGACTCATTCCATATTTCGCCCAGAATGTAGGCGTCGGGATTGGCTGCTTTCACGACACGGCGGAAATCACGCCAAAAAGCATCATCCACTTCATCGGCTACATCGAGACGCCAGCCGTCCGTGCCGATTTCCTTGATCCAATACTCGGCTACTTCAAGCAAGTAGGCTTTGACATCGGGGTTTTCGGTATTCAGCTTGGGCATATGTGGTTCAAAGCCAAACGTCTCATAAGTTGGAATGCCTTCCTTCACGTCCAGCGGAAACTCGTGGATATGAAACCAGTCTTTGTATTTGGATGCCGCGCCGTGCTTCTGCACGTCCAGGAATGGGGCAAATGTTTTGCCGGAATGATTAAATACCGCATCCAGCAGTACACGAATGCCGCGTTCGTGACACAGCTTAACCAAACGTTTCACCGTATCCGCATCTCCGAAGTGGCGATCTACGCGCAGGTAGTCTTCGGTATCGTATTTATGGTTTGTCGTAGCCTCAAAGATGGGAGTGAAGTAGATTGCATTAATGCCCAGTTCGCTAAGGTAATCCAGATGATCCATCACCCCTTGCAGGTCGCCGCCAAAGAAATTGAACGGTGTAGGTTCACCGCCCCATGGTTCAGCCTTCTCGGGATTGATTGCAGGATTACCGTTCGCGAAGCGTTCGGGGAAAATTTGATAAAATACTGCATCCTTCACCCAAGCCGGGGGTGTAAATACAGCTCCTGCATGAATATAAGGGAACTGAAACATCCGGCCCGGATCATCCGGCTCCTCGTCCTGGAAGTCCGTCTCGGTCATCCAGATCTGTTCATCCCCATTTTTAAGCAAAAAAGCATACTTCAATCGACGATACGGAGGTTTCACTTCCCCCTCGTAATAATCAAACATGGAATCTGACGTGAATTTGGTCAACGGCACGATATCCCGTGTTTCCTCCCACGCATATTTATCCCCGGTCAGGGCATAAACCTCGGTCAAGTCATTCTTTTTGGCACGCAGGCGCAGGTGAATGGTATCCTGGTCATAGGCATAGGCCCAGTTCCGTTTGGGTTGGTGAAAGATGGCTTCGAGCAGCATGTGAAATTCCTCCCGTCAGATGTGTATAGGATATGCAGAAGCAAGTGTGGTATATGTAATGCTTATCCGACTATTGTGAAGCTGAATGTTTCGGTTAATATTACGTCAACACGGATTGCGTTATAATAACTCTGAAGGCAGGTCATCTGTAATGATGAAGTGATGCGGATATGCCAAATCTGCCCAGATATATCATTAACCCAAAGGGTAGTGAAAGGAAACGAGTACATATATGAAAAACAAATTGTTATACATTGAAGACGATACCGAGATTGCGGCGTGGGTAAGAGAGGATCTGGAGGACCGCG
This sequence comes from Paenibacillus sp. JGP012, assembly GCF_014203995.1. NCBI lineage: Bacteria > Bacillati > Bacillota > Bacilli > Caryophanales > Paenibacillaceae > Paenibacillus > Paenibacillus sp. JGP012. The sequence goes on from NZ_JACHKG010000021.1 coordinate 89,125, forward strand.
GTTATGAGGTCACGTGGCTCGGCAGCGGAGAGGGTGCTGTTGAGGCGGCAGCGGGCTGTTCTCTGGTGATACTGGACGTTATGCTGCCAGGACTGGATGGATTTACAATAGGTCAGCGTTTGAAAAAAGAGTACCCTGCTGTGCCGATCGTCATGCTCTCGGCCAGAACGTCGATTGACGACAAGCTGCATGGGCTTGATTTTGCCGATGACTATGTGACCAAGCCATTTCATCCAGACGAGCTTGCTGCCCGCATTGAGGTGCAGCTGCGCAAGGCAGGTGCGGCTGTATCCAGCAATAATGTCTTGAAGCTCGATCATCTGGCGATCTATGAGAAGGATAACCGGATCGTTAACGAGCAGACGGGAGAAGAAATTATTTTATCAGGCAAACAGTTTCACATTTTCTCGTATCTGCTCAGAAATATGGGGATGATCCGTACCAAAGAGCAGATCTATGAGGCGGTATGGAACGAACCTTATCTGGATGGAGACAAGACACTAATGGTACATATCCGGCATCTGCGGGAGAAGCTGGAGCTTGATCCGGCGAACCCGGTCATCATTCAGACGGTGCGTGGTGTAGGATACCGAGTGAAGAAGCCATGATTAGCTGGCTCCGGCAACGAAAAGCAAAGAGAATGGAACGGAACGCGACATTACAGCCCTCTGTCCGGCCCAAAATGAAGTTCGGACGTTCTTTGATGACAAGATATATGCTTCTCATTTTGGCGGCTGTGTTGTTTGTGCCTGTTGTGGTTCCTTTGGTAGCATCGGTTTTCATTGTGGTCATCAGCAATACCAGCGATAGTATAGACGCACCTTACGGTAACGCTGATAACATTACCAATCTGTGGGCTAGTGAATCCAAAAAGCTGGATGGGGCGTCGGATCAGATGATTAATACACGAATGAAACAGCTGCAGGAGAAGTATCCCAGATCGGCCATGTACCGTGTGAATGCAGAAGGCAGAACGGTGCTGATTCTTGGTGGCGAAGAAGCCCGGGTGTTGAAGTCAAAGTCATCACACACTTCACAGGTCATGCCCGGGACCTCAGATACCGATGTCACACTGAAGTGGCCTTCCGCAATTGGAGAGGAGGAAGAGACCCTAATTCCTGCAGCATGGACGGCGAATTATGCCATACAGTTCATGAAGAAGGCGCCCTATCGCAATCCGCTAACCGTTGTTGCTTATATTGGAGGTGGAAATGAAAACAAAGGACAAGGTTTCATGGTGATCGAGGTCCCTCGAAAATTCATTCAAAAAACTTCCAGTAGCGGGGTAGTAGAATTCATTTATTTTGGCGTAGTTATGCTGCTTGTTTTTGTTTTATTCATCGTGATGTCTATTCTGTTTTTCGCTCAAATCCGCAAGCGCCTCGTTCGCCTTCAGACGGCGATGGCTGCCCCGGATCATGAGGGTATTCCGAATCCGGTCCATATCCGAAGATCGGATGAAATCGGGCATCTGGAGGAATCCTTTAATCAGATGGTGTATCGGTTAACGGACAGCCTCCAGCGGGAGCGGGAGGAAGAGCAGCTTCGCAAACGGCTGGTTGCGGGTCTCTCTCATGATCTGCGCACACCCCTGACGGTTATCCGCGGTCACATGCATGCATTGCACAAAGAAAATCTCAGCGAGCAGGGCATTCGAGCACTAGGCCGCATGGAGAAGAAGATGCAGGATCTCAGTGAGCTTATAGATAATATGCTTTCCTATAATCTGCTTACGAGCGGAAGGTACACGCTGAAGCTGGAGCAGAAGGATGTGCTGCGTATGGTCAGAGAAGCTGTGGCTTCTTGGTATCCCGTGTGGGAGAAGGAGAACTTTGAGATTGATATTGATCTGCCGGAAGCTCCGTTGATGTGGGATGTGGATGAGCAGGGAATGAGGCGTGTACTGGATAATCTGTTTCAAAATGTTGTTCGTCACGCTGCGAGCGGCAAATATATCCGCATATCGACCGAGCAGGTGCAGGACCAAACCGCTGTGGTCATTGAGGATCATGGGCCGGGGATTCAGGCCGATTCAGGAACGAAGGGTACAGGACTTGGACTGTCGATCGTCGATTTGTTAATTCGCGAGATGGGCCTGCGCAAACGGGTAGACAGTTCCGAGGCGGGTGTCCGTACCTATCTGTACAGTGGGAGAGAAGGATAAGCGTTCAGGAGAATAAACGAGTGCTCTATCATTTCGCGCCTCTATACCGAGCCTCTTTTTAAACCAAACTTAAACTTGCACGTAGGCTTGCTTTAACCTTGGAGGGTTACGATAGTTCCGAGGTGATTAATAGTGAGTGAAAATATTATTCAAACGGCAAATTTATGGAAAACATACAAGGACCGTGCAGCGGTCCGTGAGCTTGATCTGCATATTAAAAAGGGAGATATCTACGGCTTCCTCGGTCCGAATGGTGCCGGTAAAACAACAACCATCCGCATGCTGCTCGGCTTGATCAAACCAACCAAGGGAGTCATCCGTGTCTTTGACAAGGATATTCGCAAGGAACGTATGGATATTTTGCGCCGTGTAGGTTCTCTGGTGGAGTACCCATCCTATTATGGACATCTGAATGCGGTGGAGAATCTTGAAGTGCTGCGCCGCATTATCAATGTGCCCAAGTCCAGAATTGACGAGGTATTGTCTATTGTCGATCTGACCAAAGATGCCAAACGGGCCGTCAAAGGATACTCCCTGGGTATGAAGCAGCGTCTGGGTATTGCCAGTGCACTGCTGGGTGATCCCGAATTGCTCATACTGGATGAGCCGACCAACGGACTTGATCCGGCGGGGATTCAGGAAATCCGTGAGCTCATCAAACGTATGCCGCTGGAGCATGGCATTACCGTACTGGTCTCCAGTCACTTGCTGAGTGAAGTGGAGCAGATGGCCAGCCGTGTTGGCATCATCCGGGATGGCAAAATGGTGCTGCAGGATACCATTGCCAGTCTGCAAAGCCAGACTGGCAGCACTATCAGACTTATGGTATCAGAGCCGGAGGCGGCAATGAAGCTGGCTCGTGAGCAGGGACAATTCGGTTCGCAGCAGGGGGCAACATTAACATTCCCTTATATGGACAACAGTGCAGTTGCCCTTCTCATTCGCCGCCTGATTGAACAGGAGCATGACGTGTATCGGGTGGAAGAACAGCGCCAGTCTCTTGAGGATCTGTTCCTGCGTGTTATTGGTGAGGGGGCGTCTGTATGACCGGGCGTGCATTATCTTCGGATTGGCTCAAGATACGTGGGAAAGGCATCTGGTTTCTGGTATTTCTGGCCCCGATCGGATTAACGGCCATGCAGGCCTTGAATTTCGGTTTACGGCTGGATTATTTGAAAGAGCAGTACGCAGGCAATCTGTGGGGAGGTTTGCTGGAAAACGTTATTGTTTTTGTACCGCTCGCTTTGATGCTGGGTGCGACGATTCTCAGTTCCATGGTTGCCGGAATCGAGCATGAGCAGGGCTCGTGGAAGCAGCTGCTCGCACTGCCCATCTCCAGACCCGCGGTCTATCTGGCAAAGTTCCTGCTGGCTTGCGTGCTGCTGATCATCTCCAGTCTGCTGCTGACGGCTGGTGTTGTTGGATTAGGACTGGTGCTTGGCTTCGATGCCAAAGAAATACCTTGGGCACAGGCGCTGAAGCTCGGACTAATGCCTCTGGCCGGTGCGCTCCCGGTATTGTCCATTGAATTGTGGCTTACGCTGGTATCCAAAAACCAGGCGCTGCCGGTTACATTTGGCATTATTCTTGCCATTACTGGCATGTTCTCCTTATCCATCTCCCCACACTTTCCACTGGCTTGGGCGCAAATGGCATGGAGTTCACCGAATCCCTACTTGTACGCGGGCATGGGCGCAGGCTTGGGAATCCTGATTATGCTGATTGGCATGATGCACTTCAGCAGAAAGGATGTGGCCTGACATGAGCTTTACGACGACCTATTTTCGTATTCTTTCTGCTGAACGCTTGAAAATGGCTAAATCGCCGGTTTGGCTCCTTGTACTGATCAGTCCGCTCATTTCCTTGCTTATCGGTCTGTTGTCCTCTACGGGGGATTGGAATGCTTTGATGTCAGTGATGGTTATGCTGCATGGGATGCTGCTGCTGCCGATGTTGACAGGTGTCTTCACTTCGTTTGTATGCCGATTCGAGCATGCAGGCGGCGGCTGGAAGCAGTTATTGGTTCTACCACTTACACGAGCAGGTGTATATTGGGGGAAATTCACCATTGTAATGGCTCTGGTTGCTGGCACACAGCTGCTGATGCTCGGTAGTATTCTGCTGACAGGCATGATCCAGGGCATGGCAGATCCTATCCCATGGAGTCTGATTTTGGGCAGATTGCTGCTCGGTTTTCTGGCTTGTGTACCGCTGGCTGCATTGCAGATGTTTGTCTCTCTGATCTGGAGCAGCTTCGCCGCACCATTGGCATTAAATTTTGCACTGACCATTCCGAATATTCTGGTTGCGAATTCAGCTACGTATGGACCCTATTATCCATGGGCTCAGCCGATGATTCTGATGGTTCCGATCGAGGGAGCAGGATTCGGGGCATACAATGTTCCGCTAAGTACACTTTTATCGGTAGTAGGAGGCAGTGCTGTTCTGTTTATCGCCATTGGCATGATCTATTTTTCCAAAAAGGAAGTATAAAGGGCTTGTCACAACGGTTTTGCTAAATTCAATATCTCTCTTGGGACTGCCGCATCGTTATTCGTATGCGGGCAATCTCAGGAGATTTTTTTATTGTTAGCTTCCAGATGATCCATTTTTTTCATCATGATAGCTGTGGATTTTATCATAGGATATAGGCAAAATGAGATAAGAATCTGGTAAAATAAAAAAAGCTGTTTCTAGTCGGTCTTACATGGTTATTCGAGGGTAAGCCTTGTTACAGCCAAGAGTGGCGTATAATGAAATAAAGGTGAAAAGAAGATTTGGCTGAGAAAAGAGGGGTAGGCCTTTGGAATTGAATAAAACGGAAACCCTGAAACGAATTATTTCTGAGGGAAGCTCTTACCGGTCATTGTTTTTCAATCACCCGGATGCCATCTATGTCATGGACATTGAAGGAAACCATATCGATGCAAACCCTTCATTCGAACGGTTATCCGGCTACAAGATTGGAGAGCTTGCAGGGGTGAGTCGGGATCGCATCAGCCCGCCTGAAAGTGAGACAAGACGAGAGCAATTCATTGAAGAGGTGCTGGCTGGACATTCGGTCAGTGAATCCATGGCGTTTTATCATAAAGACGGTTCTGTGAAGCATGCACAGGTTACTTATATACCCATAACCGAAGATAGAGAGGTTGTCGGCATTTACGGCATTGCCAAGGATGTGACCGACAAGGTGAAAATGGAACGGGAACTGCAGGAGACACAGGAGAAGTATCAGGTGCTCGCAGAACATGCACAAGACCTGATAACTACCTGTACTACGGACGGCACATTGTTATATGTTTCTCCATCGGTCTATACGCTGCTGGGATACGAGCCGGGGGAAGTTACGGGAAAATCCCTCAAGTCCTACTGTTACCCGGGAGATTATCCTGATCTTCTGGCGCTTTCGAGTGTTGGAAATGGATGCAAGATGAGAGTGCTGCATAAGGAAGGACACTATATCTGGATGGAGACACTGGCGAAGCCTGTAGCGGGAGAGCAGGGCGAGGTGAGCCAGATTGTCAGCATCAGCCGCGATATCACTCAGCATAAGGATGCAGATCGGCGTCTGCGCGAAAGCCGCCAGAGGTACAAGTCATTGTTCGAATACAATCCCGCTGCCGTATACTCCTTGAACCTGGAAGGCGAGTACAGCGCAGTGAACAGCAATATGGTGCAGATGCTGGACATTCCGCGCAGCAAGCTGATCGGACGATCATTCTTGTCGAATCTGGAGAAGAGTGAGAAGAACAAAGGAGAGGCCTTCTTTGAGCTTGTGAAGCAAGGAGAGCCTCAATATTACGAGACACGCGTTGTTAGTTCAAGCGGCCGCAAGATTGAAGTATCAGTAACAAATGTTCCGATTATTGTAGATAAGGAAATGGTCGGTGTTTACGGCATTGTATCCGATATTACGGAGCGCAAGGAGTACACGGAGAGGATTCAGGAGCTGAGCAAGCAGCATGAGTTGATTCTGAATACCGTAACGGAAGGCATTTACGGCCTGGATACAGACGGCGTTACGATGTTTATGAATCCGGCGGCTGCTTCAATGTTTGGATATGAAGCCGATGAATTTATCGGCAAAAGCTCACATCCTATTATCCATCACTCCCGAGCCGATGGCAGCTATTTTCCTAAAGAAGAGTGCCCGATCCATATGACGGTAATGGATGGACATGCCCGGTCGGTGATGGAAGATGTGTTCTGGCGCAAAGACGGCAGCAGCTTCCTGGTTCAATATCAGGTGACTCCGATCATTGATGAGGGACAGATTCGTGGTGCAGTTATTGTATTCAATGACGTTACTGGAGAGCGCGAGATTGTTCGTGCCAAGGAGACGGCCGAGCTGGCTGCACAAGCAAAATCGGAATTCCTGTCCCTTGTGAGTCATGAGATTCGCACACCGATGAACGGCATCGTGGGCATGACCGAGCTGCTGGTAGGCACGGACTTGTCTGAGGAGCAACGAGAGTACGCACAGATCATTCAGGAGAGTGGCGATGCATTGCTGAATATTCTGAATGATATTCTCGACTTCAGTAAGCTGGAATCCGGTAAAATGGCACTGGCCTATGAGCCGTTCTCGCTGCGCAAGATGCTGGAGCAGGTCGCGGAGCTGTTCAAGCCGCGCGCAGATGAGAAACATCTGGAGATTCGCTTCCGTCTGAATCCAAGCATTCCTGACTACATGGCAGGGGATGCGATGCGAATCCGCCAGATTCTGGTGAACCTAGTTGGCAATGCGCTCAAGTTCACCGATCAGGGAAGCATTGATGTGACGGTTGATATGATCAAGGGCAGCAGACCGGAAGATACGGTACTTGATTTTGCTGTAGAGGATACAGGGATCGGGATTCCTGCGGATAAGCTGGATCAGCTGTTCCAGTCGTTCTCCCAGCTGCATCCAGTCATTAACCGCAAGTACGGCGGTACAGGGCTGGGGCTGGTGATATCCAAAAGGCTTGTGGAGATTATGGGTGGAACGATCAGTGTAGAGAGCACGGAGGGTAAAGGTTCCATTTTCCGATTCGCGATTCCTGCCGCACGGGTGGAAGCTTCTGGAAAGAAATCGGCAAGTGAGTTCCAGCATGACCGTACACGTCAAAGTGACAAGGTAGCCATGCGTATTCTTGTGGCTGAGGATCATCCGGTCAATCGAAAAATTCTGCAGGAATATCTGGAGAAGCTGGGTTATCAGGCCGATGTGTGTACCAACGGTGTGGAAGCCATTGACGCGATCTCCCAGAATGCTTATGATATCGTGCTGATGGACATTCACATGCCTGTAATGGATGGGCTCAAGGCCACCGATCTGTTACACAGGCTTATTCCGGAGGATCGGATTCCTCCGATTATCGCTGTAACAGGCAATACGAAACGAGAAGATAAGGAAGCTTGTCTGGAAATCGGCATGCGAGATTTCATTAGCAAACCGGTGATGCTGAGTGAGTTAAAGCGTGTCTTGCAGCAATGGGGCCCTTCCGATGAACCACGGCTAGCTCCGAATTAACATAGAATCAAACAACCTCAATATCCACAGACGGTGTGGTGGATATTGAGGTTGTTTTGGTTGTTTTGATTGTACGCATGGAGTGAGGGCGGCTGCTCCCTACCCAGACTCCCTATTCAATTCTCAGAATTCAGGCGATGGTCAGACGGTTGATATTGCCTGATAAAATTTCACAGGAGCGATTAAACTTGTCATATTCCGCTCCATCGAGATTCAGTTCGATAATCTCCTGTATGCCGCCTTCGCCAATGATGGCAGGAACACCTGCACAGACATTATGTTGTCCATACTCTCCCTCCAGAATCGCGGAGACGGCAATGATTTTATGCTCATCGTTCAGGATGGAGCGGGTAATATGGGCGAGGGCATTACCGATGCCGAACTGGGTTGAGCCTTTGCGGGTAAAAATCTCCCAGCCGGCATCCTTTGTTTTTTTGGCGATATCGTCCAGATCGAGATGTTTGAAGCGCTCCTTGTGCTGCTCCAGAATGTGCAGGATCGGTTTGCCACCGATTGTCACATGAGACCAGGCAACAAATTGGGATTCCCCGTGTTCCCCCAGTGCGTAACCGTGTACACTGCGCGGGTCGATGGAGAATACCTCGGACAGCAGCGTTTTGAGCCGGGATGAGTCAATGGAGGTTCCGGTTCCAATGACACGCTCGCGCGGCAGCCCGGATAGTTTCCATACCATATACGTAACGATGTCTACAGGATTGGCGGCGACCACAAAAATGCCGTTGAAACCGCTGTTCATAATGGGAACGACGATGTCTTTGGCAATGGACTCCGCTTCCTCCAGCACATCCAGTCTCGTCTGTCCAGGCTTCGGATTAGCCCCTGCGGTCAGAATGATCACGTCCATGCTGCCGCAATCAGCATACGTACCTGCGTACACCTTGGTCCGGTTATGCGTGAAGTCCATACAATGGGAAAAGTCCAACGCCTGTGCAACAGCCCGATCATACGTCCGATCAACCATCATAATTTCTCGGCAGATCGATTGATTAATCATTGAATATGCACAACTTGAACCAACCAGACCTGCTCCGATCACCGCTACTTTACCTGATTTGCCTAACACTGCCTTCAGCCTCCGTTTACATTGGATTTAATCCGTTACTTGATCATTATTATGTTAAGTATAGTCCTTTATTTTATGCTAAAATTCAATTCCACGTTACATAAGATAACACATGGAAAAGCAATACAGCAATGAATCCCTCTGTCGCGGGAGCGTATTGGAGTAATGGAGTTAACAATATTGACATCAAATACATATGCCAAAATTTAGACGGCATTTGCATATCCCCTTTTCGACATGACAGCATTCCCGCAGCTTGTCGGATGAAGGGCTTTTTTTACGAAATATATACCTGACAAAAGTTCTTACCAATCCGCAGAAATAGAACTAAACCGTCAAAGGGATCTGCAGATTAATTCACGAATACATATCGACAAGCAAGAGAGGTGCACGTATGGATGATGGGCAGATATATCTGACTACAGGTCTACTCGTGTGCAGGAGAAAGGTTACCCGATCCGATGACAGTTTGTTACAGAGACGTTGAAGCCAAAAAACTTCATATCATGGAAGCGTACCGAAAACACTTTGTTACGGGAGGGAATTAACGATGATTGAAGAAGCAGGAGCAACAACGGAAACGGCCAAGAGCCTGGGAATAGGCGCCAGTACTCTTCGTAAATATGCGGCAGCATTGGAGGAGCAGGGATATCGCTTCGAACGGTCTGCGAATAAATCCAGATTGTTCAAATCCGATGATATCGAGTGCATTGAACGTCTGATGACAGAGCTCAGGGAGCATAATATGCCACTGGTGGATGCGGTGGTCACTGTGCTGTCCCCGGCAGGAGGCAAGAACGGAGGTGTACCTGAGCAAGTCCTGGAGGGAAGCTCGGAGCAGGAGTGTGCAGCCGCCAGTGATCTGCCACCTGCGGCAGCATCTTCGCAGGACTCTGCGTTGGAACAGTCAGAAACCATGTCGCCTGATTCGTTAGCTCCGTCAGGACTGGAGCAGCACGCACAGCTTCGATCCTACGAAGGGCTCGGCCAGCTTGTAAGTGAAGTCACCTATGGTGCCGTAGAACCGAAACAGGATGATCGTGTGCAGCTGCTCCAGCACCGGGTGGATGAGTTGGAGCTAACACTTCAGCATCTCGCGGAAACCCATCTTGCGCTTCAGGAGCAGATGGAGAAGCAGCGCCAATGGATGAATGACAAGCTGGAGGAGGAACGGGACCGCGAGCTGGTGACGAATCTGCGCAGTTATCAGGGCCGGAAGCGCAAGTCCAAAATCTCTTCCCTTCGCATGTTGTTTGGCTTGCTGCCCAAAAAACATAAGGAAGCATAAGGAGCAGTGAGAAAGTACAGTGAAGCGAAAGAAGCATAAGAGGCGACGAGCAAGCACAGCCAGCGAAAGGGAGTATACAGAGACATAAGGAAACTTGTGTTAGGCGTTATTCAATCGTTGATCGTGATTTCACCCGCTCAGCCTGATATAATGGCTCCAATACAACATGAAGTCCAGCCGCTGATCTGTCTGTTTGCCAATATAGAAAAGGGGACAGAGATCGGAAGCTGGCGTAGGAGGCAATGTGGAGCTGCGTCGAGTCTGGCAAAGGTGGATTGGCCTGTGGACAGACCGTCCTGGTCGTCAGGGAACGATATTAGGGAGTCGTTATGTTATACAGGAGCTGCTTGGCATGGGGAGTTACGGGCTGACCTATCTGTGTACGGATATGCAGACGGGAGAGGAAGTGGCTCTGAAGGAAGCGAAGCCCAGCAAGGGGAAACTTGCTGTACAGCTGTTACACCGGGAGGCGGATGTGCTTCAGCATCTGCAGCATCCGACGATTCCCGAGCTGCTGCACACGTTTACGGTGCGTAGACGGCACTATATGGTGACGGAGTATGTTCGTGGACAGACGCTGGAGCAGTTGATTTTTGAGCAGGGGCAGCAATATACAGAACGGGAATGTGTGGAGCTTGCCCTTCAGCTGCTGGCTCCTGTAGCCCATGTGCATGAGCAGGGATATATCCACGGGGATGTACGGATTCCTAACGTTATTTTACGGGAGGGGCGGGTGCATCTGATCGACTTTGGCCTGGCAAGACGCTTGGGGGAGCCGTTGTTGCCTGAGCTGAAACGTCGGTTGAAGGATGTGCCTGAGCCTGAAGACGAGCAAGCCGTACCGGATCAGGACTTGCAGGATATCGGTCATTTTCTGCTTTTCTTGTTATATTCATCGTATGAACCGCAAAAAGGCCATGAGCCTGCCAGCTGGCAGGAAGAGCTTCGGCTTACGCCTGCTTTACATGAGATGCTGGAGCGGCTTCTCGGGCTACGTCCTGCGTACGAGGGAGGAGCAGCAGAGCTGCAGCGCGAAATGAATCGTTTGAGGCTGCTGCTGTAGGTGAATAGTTATACAGAGAAGGGCTGAATTTGGCCAAATGCGACTATACAGCGAAGCAGTTCGCTTGGAGTCGAGTTCTGAGTGGGGGAATGCGAACTGCACACAATACAACCACGCACGGTACAAATTACGTGCTATGTTTATAATAAAGGAGTGTTCCGCTGACCGTGTATAGTACGGTGCAGGGAACACTCCTTTGTTGTGTCTGAACTTGAGTGACAGGATCACGAGCGGGAGGTGTTTTTTTCAGAGGAGCTTGTCTTGATGTTTGTTTAACTGGAACTGTACTTTCTGCTCTTGTAATAACCGGAACCGTGGCGCTGATCCCTGTATTTCATGTCTGAGGAGGAGTAGCGCCTGTAGGAGCGTTTGCCTGAGGAGCTGCTGTATTTTTTGTAGGAGCGTCTGTCTGAGGAACTGTAGCGTTTATGGTGAGAAGAGGATTTGGAGTCTATAAGTTTGCCTATGATCTTCTTGAACATGAGCGTTCATCCTTTCGTGTTCAGCTGTTTTAGGCTAATACGCAGGTTGTCTTGATGGGGTTTCGTGTTTTTATGAGAAAAAAGTATTCATTCACGGGCAGGTTGGCGTATAATAGGATGCTTGCTTTATCATCGGAATTTTTTATTTTCAGTGTTTCGCGTTACAATAGAAGACAGGATACGATCATAACGGACAAGGAGTAGTTGGAATGATTATTATAAAGACGAACGAACAGATTGAACATATGAGAAAAGCTGGCGAGATTCTGGCTGCGTGCCATCGGGAGATTGCCAAAATGATTCGTCCGGGGATCACAACACAGGAAATCGATCAGTTTGCCGAAGCATTTATGAAGAAACATGGCGCCACGCCAGAGCAAAAGGGGTATAACGGGTATCCTTATGCGACATGTGCGTCGGTTAATGACGTGATCTGTCATGGCTTCCCGGGAAAATACGTGCTGAAAGATGGCGATATCGTTACTATCGACATGGTCGTTAATCTGAACGGCTGGCTGGCTGACTCGGCTTGGTCGTATGCTGTAGGTAATGTAAGCCCAGAAGCACAGCATCTGCTGGATGTGACCAAAAGCTCTCTGTATAAAGGCATTGAGCTTGCGGTTGTGGGCAACCGGATCGGAGATATCTCCAATGCCATTCAGGTGTATGCTGAAGGTGAGGGACTGTCTGTCGTTCGTGAATTTATCGGGCACGGAATCGGAGAGAAGATGCATGAAGAGCCGCAGGTGCCTCATTACGGCCCGCCGCATCGTGGACCACGTCTCAAGGAGGGCATGGTTATTACAATCGAGCCGATGCTGAACATCGGAACGTTCCGCAGCAAGCTCGATTCGGACGGATGGACTGCGCGTACGCTGGATGGAAGTCTGTCGGCTCAATATGAACATACCATTGCCATTACGGCAGATGGGCCCGTTATCCTGACTGCACAATAAAGTTGGGGTTGTTTGATACAAGTGTATTCTGATCGGCACAACATATTTGCATATTTCCAGGCGGCCCACGTTTGTGATCCGCCTGTTTCGGTTTAAACTATTATGAAGGTTTGAAGCTTGAGCAAAGAAGGATTTGAAGCCTTAGCAATAAAGCTTTGAACAATGCAGGTTAGACATAGAGCCAGCGGTATGTCGTTTCATGGCGGCTTGATCGAGCTGCCTTAGAGCCGCTGGGTAATCAGGAGGTTGTTTTTGATGACAGTAAACAAACAGATCGTGCTGGCGTCCCGCCCGGAAGGTGCTCCTACCCGAGAGAACTTTAATTTTGTAGAAGCACCGCTTCCTGAGCCGGAAGCCGGACAAGTGCTGGTGCGTACATTATATTTGTCGGTTGATCCGTACATGCGAGGACGAATGAAGGATACAAAATCGTATGCGCCGCCATATGCGCTGAATGAAGTAATCAAAGGTGGAACGATCGGACAGGTGGTGGAGTCATCCGAGCCCAACCTGCGTAAAGGCGATCTGGTCACCGGGATGTGGGGCTGGCAGCAGTATGCTGCTGTGAATACAGGTGATCTGGCGTTGATTGATACAGACGAGGCTCCGATTACCGTTTATCTGGGTGCACTGGGTTTGACGGGACTTACTGCATATTTTGGCATGGAGGATATCGGCAAGCCCAAAGACGGCGAGACGGTTGTAGTCTCCGGTGCGGCAGGTGCTGTGGGCATGATTGCGGGGCAGATCGGTAAAATTGTCGGAGCACATGTAGTCGGTATTGCAGGATCTGACGAAAAATGTGCTTATCTGAAAGATAAGCTGGGCTTCGACGTTGTACTCAACTACAAGACGGAGCAGGATATGTCGGCAGCCATTGGAAAAGCTTGCCCGAACGGGGTTGACGTGTATTTCGACAACGTTGGCGGTGACATCTCGGATGCGGTGTTGCGCCATATTAATCGTAATGCGCGTATTCCGTTATGCGGACAAATCTCGTCTTACAATCTGGAAAAGCCGGATATCGGCATGCGTCCGCAAACGCTGCTGTTAACCAATACAGCGCTGATGAAAGGTTTTCTGCTGGGAGATTATACAAAGTCCTTCAAGGAAGGCCGGGCGAAGCTGGCAAAATGGATCAAGGAAGGCAAGCTGCAATATGAGGAAAATATTGTGGAAGGCTTCGAACGCACCCCGGAAGCATTCATGGGTCTTTTCTCAGGCGACAATCTGGGCAAGCAGCTGGTGAAGGTTGCTGACCCTGAGTAGAAGTTAGGAGCTGAGGAGAGTCAGAGACGGTCAAGCATCAAACCTTAGCTGTAAACCGTAAACCATAAGAAGTATGAACGATCAAACACAAATCGCAAAACAGTAAACTCTTATAAGAAAAATCTCAGAGTATATAACCGAAACAGCAAAAAGACACGTTCTATGCGCACGGCGGGTGCGGCGGACGTGTCTTTATTTGTAGTTCTTGCTGTATGCATCTGAAGCTTCACGCATCTGTCAGTCGTTTGGAAAGCATCTGTATATAAGTCTAGGGCTGAACAGCCAGCACTTCCTTGTAATGCTTATACATATATACGCGCCAGCGCACAATCATGCCAAAGGCCAGCAGGAAGAACAAACCACCCGTTTGCGGAATGGTGACATATTGCTGGATTACTTCATGCAGGATGAGCCGTACAGCCAGCAGTCCCAGTAAAATAAAGGCAAAGCTGCGGGAGCGTGTGGCAAAAATCTCTTCGCCTACGCGTTCAAACCGGGTGCTGCGAATGAGCGGATACGAGAAAATAAACCAGCCCACCAGCAGTGCGATGAGCGCCCATAATAGCGGAACATGGGTCTCGGGTACAACAAACATAAAAAAGCCTGTGCTCATGCCGAGCGGTGGAATCAATATTTTACGGATCGTGACTGGCCTGTGGCTGGCTTTCATACGGATGAAGATGGCCAGCAGAGCCATAACAAGCATGCCAACGGTCGCCCCGATTTGCAAATAAAACGGAGAGATTTGAGCCACGTAAACGCCCTCTTTCTGGAATAAGATGTTTATTCGGGAATCCGGAATTCCCGAAGTGCGGTGTAACCGGATTTTTCAGTTCCTATTATAGCACAAACCGAAGTGCCCGCTAGAATGTATGTCTTTGGAACGGCTGGCTTTTAAATGAGCATTGTTGCAATTTGAAAAATATGTATTATTGTTCCCGCGTAGCGAGGGTTTATTCGATGATGTGGATATAAAAAGGGAGACTGGATGAGGGAGGAGACGGTGAGGTAACAGTGAAGTAAAAGTGAAGTAATAGTGAGGTAACAGAGGACTCACAAGATGCTTCATGTCGCTAACGATTCCCAGGAAGCTTATTTGCCTTATTTTCCATCTATTTGAAATGTAACGATTCGTAGAAACCTTATTTCATAGATTATCGGCTCATTTCAGCAATTCCAGCCTGTTTTTGATGGAATAGCGTTTGTGGGAATCGTTAGATTTCCAAAACGCTGAATATCGGGCATATAACGTTTCTGAGAATCGTTAGAATTCTGCTCGTTAGTTATAAAATGGGCTCAGCCAAACGTCAAAAAACAATAAAATCACACTTTACAAAAAAAGCGTTTTCAAATCCCGATTTACCGATTATAATAATCACGTAAGCCCTTTCATATGTCTATCTTATTGGAGCCCTTCGCGCAGCGGAAGGCTCACTTTTTTTGTGCAAAGAGCTTTCGAGCGCCGTGATTTGGAGCGAGATTTTCAGGAGTTCTGAGCAGATCGCAAGGAGGCTGTAAGTATTGATATATCAGGAAAATTCATCCCTGGAGCATATCCGGATACAAGTGTTGACAAACATAACTGTTATTCCTATAATGACAGTTATACTTACCTTGGATTGAAGTTCATCGGTGCATTAGGCCGGGAAGGGAGTAAGTTATGAACAGCGAATTTACCATTGCGGTACATTGTCTTGTTTTTCTATCCATGAGAAGCGAGTGCATGGCCAACAGTGAAGACCTGTCTCAAAGTGTGGGTACACATCCGGCCAGAGTCCGCAAGGTACTTAGTGTTCTGCGCAAGCATGGTTACCTGACCACAAAGGAAGGTGCTCATGGTGGATATTTGCTCAGCCGTCCGAGCGAGGAGATCAAGCTTGGGGAGCTGTACAGGCTCGTAGCTGGAGGTTCTCTTGGCCCGAGCTGGTGTTCGGGTGAATCAGGTTCACCGTGTAAAGTATCCTCCAACATGCAGGGGGTAATGGGTGCCATATACGATGGAGGGGAAGAGGCGCTGAGTGCTTATTTCGACCGCATATCGATTCTTGACGTGCAGCAAAGCATTGAGCGTGGAGAAAGTCCTTTGTCCATGAAGGCATGTTCAGGGCCAAAGCAAGAGCAAGAGAAGTCTTGACGGAGTGCGGCTGGGCTGGACTTGCATTTAACAATATTTTTAATAACAGGATGCTGACCTGCCCAAAGATCATTTCTATAAGTGACTTGCAGGACAGGCGTATGCTCGGTGTAAGGTGAATTTGAATGACGGTCATTCCGGGCATAACGTGAACACAGATCGGATGCGTTCGTCTGCGCTGATGTTATTTTCGGAAGGCCTGTGCTTGGGGCGGATTGGCTTTCAAGGCGTGCTTTGCGAACGTAAAAAATAGATAATCCAAACAGAACTAAGGAGTGGAACACATGTCGGCTACTGAAAAAAATGAAACACTTCGCGTCATTAGCGAACGCCACGCGGTTAAAAAGTATGAAAAAGGTTTTGCAATGCCTGAGGCAGACCTGAATGCCATTCTGACGGCAGCTTCCGAAGCACCGTCTTCCTGGAACCTGCAGCACTGGAGATTCCTTGTGATTGAATCCGAAGCAGACAAAGCAAAATTGCTTCCGATTGCTTACGGTCAAACACAAGTTGTTGACAGCTCTGTAACGATTGCCGTACTGGGTGACCTGGAAGCAAACCGCAATACATTCATCTATGATCAGGCTGTTGAAGCTGGTGCACTGCCTGCTGAAGTTCGTGACGCATTGGTGGGTCAAATTAACGGTGCTTACCAAAACCCGCAAATTGCTCGTGATGAAGCGATTCGCAATGCATCCTTTGCTTCCCAGAACATTATGCTCGCGGCACGCTCCCTCGGTTACGACACTTGCCCAATGGGTGGATACAATCCGCAGCAGTTGATCGAAGCGTTCAACATTCCTGCACGTTTTGTGCCAACATTGCTGATCACTGTAGGTAAAGCTGCTGAGCCGGCTCGTCCGTCAGGCCGTTTCCCACTGTCCGAAGTGGTTGTAAAAGGTTCTTTCTAAAGTCCAACTTTGATTCGGACATTATAGATGCTTATTCCCAGCGAGTACATTACTCTTAACGAGGTGTACTCGCTTTTTGCTTTTGTCAGGTAGGAGTATATCAAGATACAGTTATCCCACGATGTTAAAAAGAAGCAAAGTCTGTCCTATCGACAGCAGGTGACTTCAATAACAACGGTATTGATGCGATTTCTAGTGGAACACCAGTTGATGATTATAGAACCGTTTCAGGAGGATGGCTCGCTAAAGAAGAACGTGAAAGATGATTCATATTCTGCGAAATAATATACAACACAAACCATTAACCCCGCACCCTTCCTAGGGAAGAAAGATGCGGGGGTTTGCGATTTTTAACCTTTTATTCAAAGATACATGCTATTTCTCCGGCGTTTCTGGAATTTGCGGTGTCGTGAAGGAGTTCATGTGCTCAATTGCGTTATACATCATTATCGCAGCTTCAGCGCGGGTGATGGCTTGTTGCGGATGGAATTGACCGTTCGCATCCAGTGTGCTGATTTTTAGTACAAGGGAACGTTGTACAGCACCCTGGGCATCCGGGGTAAGCTCGCTCTCGTCCGTAATATCTACTGGCTGGATTTTGATCATCGGCAGACCGCCTTTAGCCTCGATCGCCTGCATCAGGAACACGGTGTACTGTTCGCGAGTCATCGGTTTGGACGGATCGATATCCTGCGGCAGCTTGATGCTGTTGTACTGTGCACGGATAAAAGCATCACTGTACCAGACGCCGTCTTTGACAGTCGTGAAATAATCGCTAGGCACAGGCATTTTGATAAAACGAATCGCATTCAGGTTGAGGTCCAGTCCGTCCACAATCAGTTGGACCCCTTGAGCTGTATTCAGCTGTTCTTCCGGCTTGAACAAATGATCACTGACCCCCTTGATCAATCCTTCCTGATGGAGGGATTCAATTTTATCTGCCCCCGGTACGCCCTGAATATCAGTAAACTTGGCTGGCGCAGCATGGAGAGGACCTGCACTTAATGTGAGCGTGAGCAGAGCTCCTGCGGTGAAAGCAGCAATGATATTTTTCTTCATCTGGGTGTCGCCTCGCTTTTCCAGGGAAGTTCTTTTCCCTTTATTTTAAAGTGATTTGCCCCTATAGACGACCCTTCTGCTCAAAAGGTTGCTGCAATTTTCCTTAACATTATCCTTTGGATTGGTTTCGGTAATCAGTTGGCGAACGTCCCATGATTTTGCTGAACAGTCTAGAAAAATAGTACGGGTCACTGAAACCCAGCTCGGAGCTGATTTGCTTGACGGTCCAATCGGTAAAATCGAGATATCGGCAGGAATGCTGGATTTTCAGCCGCAAAAAATAATCGATTGGTGAATGCCCTGTCACTTGTTTGAACAATTGAGAGTAATGCGGAACGGACAAGCGGGCATGAGCTGCAAGCTCTTTGAGTGTCACTCCGCTCTCCAGATGCTCCAGCATATATTGCACGGAATGCTCTGCTGCCTGTTTACTGCTCATCACACCGTTGTCTGTTCCAGGAGCATAAGGACCGTAAGCGAGCAGGCCGAGCATATACCCGACAATCTGGGAAGCAAAGGTCAAGGTCTGTAAGGAATATCCGGTCTCCAGTACACCATAGCATTCATGAAAAAGCTCCAGCCATCGCTGCGCCTTCGCCGGCGGCATCGTGGATATCTGCTCCTGCTGTGTTAACAAGGGTGCGATGTATGTGTGGGCATGATTTCCGCGCAGGTGAAGCCAGAAAATACTCCACGGGGCCTCTGTGTTGGCCCCATAGACGTGAGGAACGAGTGCTGGCAGAATGATCAGGTTACCGGGCTGTACGGTACATGTTTTGCCGGAACCAGTGGAGTACCACCCGGAGCCTTCCGTGCAATACATCAGGATGTGTGAATCACATCCTTCCGGGCGGTCGCGGTAATGATGCTCGGCTTTATGAAAATAACCGATGTCTGTCACATATAAACCTGATGTGATTGGAGAAGCAGCAGCTTCCTGCAACAGTGATTCGGGGAGCACAATTAGTTTTTGTCGACGAAATCCGTCAGATTTACGTAATAAAGGGGGTCTGTGTGTAGGTCTCATATTTAGTATTATGGTGAGCGTGGGTAGAGGAGTCAACGTTAATATGTAAGCGTTATTATGACTGGGTGTCTGTAGAGTCTAGAAAGGGCTTGAATAAGGGGGGAGTGGAGGAGCGGGCTGAAGGAGTTTGAAGAAAGTGGTGGAAAGTGAGCCTGGTGAAAGAGCTTGATGAAGGGTGCTCGATGAAAGGTGCTGGATGAAAGTGTCGGATGGAGGGCTTGGTGAAAGCACTTGCTGAAAGTACTGGACGGAGGGCTTGATGGAGGAGAAGTGTTCGCCAACTATTTTAACGATTCCAGATGAGCTTATTTGAGCGAAATAGGGTTCTCTGGAATTGTAACGATTCTCAGAGACCTTATTTCGCTGAAAACACGAGTTGAATGCCTATTTTTGCTCTGATTCGCCCGAATAAGGTTTCCTGTGGACCTATGTCAAGAAAGTAGACACTACGCTATGGATTTGTCCGTAAATTTCATTGCAAAACGAGCAGGGGAAAGATAACCTAGCGCGCCATGCATTCGCTTGCGGTTGTAATAGAACTCAATGTACT